>NZ_JASJSQ010000011.1:0-86004 GCF_030236855.1 Stenotrophomonas maltophilia group sp. Smal13 | reverse complement strand
CGGCCATCGGGTCGCGGCGTGCTCGCCTGGAAGGGCAGTTTGTCGCTCCTCACCCCGCCCCCGGACTGGTCCGGTGCTGGGTCGGTGGTCGGCACATCGTTGACGTCAGCCACGGCCGGCCCGGTGTAGCCGCAGAACGGGCCGCGGTAACCGCCCCGGATCAACCAGCCGCACACGCCCGAGATGATCTGACGACCGGGCAGCTGCTCGCCGTTGAGGTCGATGGCCGTGGTCAGCTCGAACTCGACCACTTCCTTCGTCTCGGCCACCTTGCGCTCGATGAACCAGATCTCGTCCAGGAAGTGCTCGTTGGGGTCGGCGGTGGGGTTGCGGTCCTTTTCGGGATCAGCGGAAGTAATCTTGAACGGCGTTGCAGCTGCACCGTCCTCAACCTGCATCCCTAGTATCGTGACGTTCTGACCTACTACAAACGAGTGCGGGCCGATTCCATAAGTGGGCGCGCCACTTCCCGCTTCGGCGTAGGTGACGACGACAACCAGCTTCCTAACGCCGTTGCCAAGATCCTTGTACTCCTTTATCTCGGCCTGCCCCGCAGTAAATGGCAAGTTGATGGTTGGCCAGGCATCAGTGGCACGACCCCAGACAAAGCAGTCACGCACACCTGCAGTCGTCGGGTTGGTGAAGTGGAGTCGAAAAGCCCCCGACGTGCCGAACTTGAAGTATGCCGTGGTGGTCACCTGCTTGTTGGCAGCGACAGCGGTGGTGTTCCACATGCCTGCGACTCGGCGGATGTAACTGCCCACTACGGTGCTGGCTACAAGCGCCGGATCTGTGAAAGTGACTCCATCCACGGTGATGGGCGGCACTACTGTCGCGCTTGCTCCGAGGTTACTCCACGTTGATGCCATCGCATTGGCGCTGTTCCTGACCCTGTTCGGGACCGAAGGGAAGTTGGCCACATCGAGATACTTCACCAGCGTCTGCCGGCGGATCACCTTGGCCCCGACCATGTCGCCGTAGAGCATGCACATGGCCGCGATCCGGCCGTCCAGGTTGCCGACCTTCAGCCTCGGGTTCGGCGGCTGGTCGCTGGTACGCTCGAAACCGGTCGCTTCAATCGGCCAGGCGCCGTACTCCTGCCCCTGCCACCAGATCACGCCCGACTGCAGGTGCGCGTGGAAGAACAGTTGGTCGGCGCCGAAGCTGCTGGCGTCCAGCTCGTAGACCGTGACGCGGCCGCCCGGCTCGAGCTGCTGGGCATCGGCGGTGATCATTCCAGCACCGCCGTTTCACCCGTGCCCAGCGGCAGCGACACCTCGCCGGGCCAGTCGAAGGTCTCCGGCTGTGGCAGCAGCGCCCGAACCTGCTCCCAGGTCTCGATGCCTGCGGGGGCGGCTAGCACCAGTGCCTCCAGCTCCTGATTCACCGCGTCACGCCACGCGACCATCGCCCGGGCTTCATCGCGATAGCGCGGCACGCTGCTGTTGAAGTAGCTGCAGCACGTCTCAATGCTGTCGTAGCGGCGGTCCTTCACCCATGCGGTCATCCAGTCCCACGCAGCAGAACGAATTGCCTGGTAGTGCTGAGGGCTGTGCAAGGCGTAGGGAGACGGAGCGGGAAGCGGCGTATTCCCGGACCGGCACCATTCTACATAGTCGTCCCACAGCCTATGCGCGGCTGGGATGAACACCCCAGTTTCAACGCAAAGAACAACGTCTGGCTTGCTGGTCAACTGATACATGTTCAGATCTCCGCGTCGAAAAGCAGGCGCGCCGGATCCGAGACCAGGCCCGTTATGTAGCTGGAGCTTCCAGCCGTCCCGCTTGCCACGTTCCCCACAATTGCTACTCGCCGGTTGCTCGCAGGGGTGAGAGAAACGGAAGTCACTGCTGCACCGTCCGAGAAGCCGATCTGGCCCGATGCCAGCCGAACTGCGGGGACCGTCGCCATGTCGACTGACGTGTCCAACCACCCAATGATTGATGTCGCGCTGAGGCGAAACACCGGAGCAAAAGCTGTTCCGGCGGGCAGGCGCATTTCGTAGCAGTAGCGCTGGCAAAGCAGCAGCTCCAGTGCTGGCGAGCGCCATTCAAATTCAGAGGCGTACTCGCCCTCTTCGAGCTGAATCCCCCAAATCCTTACTGCTCCGCTCTTCTGTCCAGCAGCGCTGGCACGGCTGGCGAAGTTCGACCCCGCATCAAGCCACCAATTCAGCGAAGTACTGCTGCGATCCCCAACTGTTTTCCCCACCACGCTTGGAAGCGTGAAGGTAAATGTGAAGCGTTGGGGGGAAGCAGTAAGCGTGAATGACTGCTTTGCAGCTTCAGTAACCTCAGCACTCCCGCCTGCGCCGAACAACTGCGACGCCTCAAATCCAACCTTGAAAGTTCCCGACTCGCAGAATCCATAGAAGCTGAGAGTGACCTTCTTTCCCGAAAGCTGGCGGACATCCTCCAGGCGAGTTCTGGCCACTGCGTAGTTCGCAGCACCAGCACCGGATGCCACTTGAATGCGCAGCCCCGCAGCCACTCCCGATGGAAGTGCGTCTGGGCTTGGCAGGCCTTCGCGCCCGATCCTGCTGGCGGCAATGGTTGTTCCCGCCGCAGCGAATCCAAAGCGATCGGCAAGAAAATCGGCGACGGAAGATGCTGCACGGGTTGTACCCCGCTGCCACCAGTGCAGGCCCCCATTGATCACTAGATTCTTGCCGCTCCCATACAGTTCCGCGAAGTTCGCGTTTGCCTTGTCAAATGCAATCTTGGCTGGGTCGCCCTTGTAGGACCCGTGGTCGGTCGTGGTGTCGATTACTTGGCGTGCCATGTTGATCCCTTACGGCTGGAACGTTTGTTCGAAGGTGGCCGTGATGCTGTGCACCAAGCCGTTGGGGAACGGCTCGCCCTGCGCTGTGCACTCGAAAAGCAGCAGGCCGCGCGGGCTCTGCCACAAGAACGAGCGCCCGACGTGGGCATCGAGGAAAGCGATGATCTGATCCACCATCGTCTTGGAGCCGGTGAAGGTGAGTTGGTAGCTACGGCTGCGCGGGTTGATGCCATCCGGAGCGCTCTGCCGGTAGCCATCACCGAACTGGGCGCGTTTCACCACGTCCTTGATCGTGCTGCCGCCGGTGCTGGTGGGTCGCCAGGTAAAGGTATCGGTCATCGGCCGGCCCCCATCGAGTGCAGCACACCGCCAGGCTTCATGGACTTGACCTGTGCGTCCCTGATCTTCATGTCCACGAACTGCCCCAACTCCTTGCCGAATTGGTTCATCAGAGACGTGTCCGCATCGGTCTCGGTGGTGCCATCGCTGTTGACGACCACGTTCACGTTGATCACGGAAGCACCACCAGCAGGGCCCGCACCGGCCGCTGCGGCAGGCGCTGCAGGAATGACCTGGCCGTCGTTGCCCGGGATCAGGTACGTGCGCCCTCGGCCATCGTTGAATAGCTCAGGCTTGCCGCCCTCGCCCACCTCGTACAGCGTGGAACCGCTCACCGGGCCACCGCGCGCCCTTCCGCCGCCGTAACCGGCCAGCAACCCCTCATTGATGCTCTGCGTGCCGCTGGTGGCCGCCGCATTGCCCGCCGCGGTGACACCTCCGCCCCAAGCGCTCGCGACTGCGTTGATGAGGCCGACCGCCGCCTGCTTGGCTGCGATGCGGGCGAGGTCCGCGATGATGGCGTTGGCCATGTCACGGAACGACAGCTTCCCGGTCTGGGCAAGCCGCACCCAGGCATCCTCCCAGCTGCTCAGTGCGGTGTTCATCACGCTGTTGGCCTGCTCCAGCGCATTGCTGGCGGCGAAGGAGTAGTCCTCCCATGCGCGCTGAACGCCCGCGCGCCAGTCGCTCAGCATCGCCAGGCGCTGCTCTTGGAACGTGCGTTCCTTGGCCAGCTCACTGTCGCGGTACGCAGCTGCGTTGGCTGCCATCAAAGCCCAGGCTTCCTTGTCCTTGGCCACGTCCTGACTGCCGATGCGCTTCAGCTCGTCCTGATACTCGCGCTGGATGTCCAGCTGCCGGCGCAGCATGCCCACCGCATCCGACCCACGTCCCATGCCCATCAGGTCCAGCTCGTTGGAGCGTGCCCGGTTGCTGCTGGCCTGCGCGAGGATTGCCTGCTGCCGGGCCAATGCCTCAGCCGCCTCCTTTTCCTTGGTGTACGCCGCAGCCTTCTGGCCGGACGCCAGCAGCTCCTCCCTCGCTGCCGTCAGCAGCGCCCGGGTGGACGCCGTCATGGTGTTCTTACCCTTGGCCAGCACCTGCTCGATCGCCATCGCCTGGCGCTCGCTCTCGGTCACCTTGACGCCGGTCTCCACCAGCTGCTTGTTCGCCTCGATCTGCCGCTGGGCAGCGGCCAGCATGTTCTGCGCGGCACTGTCGTCTCCGTTGCGTTTGCCCACGCCGTCGCGTCGGTTGAACGACTTGTCGACGTCGGCCTGGGCCTTGGCGATCAGCCTCTGCATGGACCCGTCGAAATGTCGGGCATCGTTGTCGGCCAGCTTGTTGTACTGCGCGATGATCTTGAGGCGTGCCGCTTCACGGGCGCTGGCCCGGTCGAGGCCCGCTACCTGAGCATTGATCGCCTCGGCAGCGGCCTGCTCAGCCGTGGCGCGCTCCTGCGTCACGGCGGCAAGGTCACGGGCGGTCTGCGGATCCAGTGCACCGCCCTCATCGATAGGCTTGGGCAGCGGCGGCAAGCCGCGCATCGCTGCAGCCGCGTCATTCAGCGCCTTCGACAGAGATGGCAGGCCGGCCCACTTGACCAGTGATCCACCGGCAACGCCGAGGCCCAGAACGTCGCTCAGACGTGGCAGGCGGGCAAGAACGCCCCACTCCCCAGCCAAGTCGACTACCGCACTGGTGAAGCTGCCAAGCGCGCCCCACGCGCCGCTGATGTCGTCCTTGATGCCCCGCCAGCCCTTGGACATCTCCGGCATCACCGCTTCGGTACGGTCCGCCACATCGTTGAGGTGGGCTGCGAAGATCTGCATCGCTTCACTCGCTGCCTGCTGCATTCGCCCCTCCTCCTTCAGAGCGACAATGCGCTGCAGCTGCGCGGCGGTCAGGAATCGCTCTGCATCGTTGAGCTTCAACAGCCCGTCCACCGGCTCCTTGGCGATCGATTCGAATGCTCGGATCGTCTCCTGCGCAGAGCGGCCCGTGGATGCCTCCATGCGTGCAGCCGCAGCCGCCACCATCTCGAACTGCTCCCCGGCAAATCGCCCGGCCTTTGCCGTCTCTGTCAGCGCGGCCACAGCGCCGCTGCGGGAAACGCCCTGCAGCTGGTCGATGCTGCTGGCCAGTTCGAGGAACCCGGCAGCACCGACCGATGAGGCCTGGCCGCTCAGGATCTGCGCCTTCTGGAAGTCGAACAGCTGGTCTTCCGATTGCTTTGCGGCGATGGTCAGCGCCGCCAGCGCGGCGGCAGCCAGCGTCAACGGGTTGATCAGCCCGAGCACGTATCCGCCCACGGCACGCGCCGCAGGGCCGATGCCGCCGAACTGGTCCTTCAGCTGGCCGCCCTGCTGGATCGCCACCATCCACGCCGGCTGGCCGCTCACCAAGCTGGTGGTGATGTCGGTCACCTGCATGGGGATCATGCGCAGATTGTTCTGCAGCTGCTTGGCGGACTGTCCCATGCCGTTCTGCGCACCCGTTGCATTGAGCACGGACGCGCGCATGGCGTCGATCTTGTTCTGGTACTGATCGAAGATTGCCGGGTTCACCAGGCCCGCCTTGTGCGCCCGCTCCAGTCGCTCCTCCATGGAAGCCAGCCGGTTCAGCGCGCCCACGGTCGGGTCGATCTGGCCCAGCAGCTGCTTCAGGTTGATCTGCTGCGCCTCGGCAGCGGCAGCGGCCTGACGGACCTCGTTGGCTGCCCGTGCCTCGGCCTCCTCCAGAGCGCGAGCACGGGCGACCATGCGGTCCTGCTCACTGCCAGCACCCGCCAGCGCCCGCGCCTTGTGGTCGATGCCCAGGGCAGCGTCGCGCGCAGCCTCGGCCAAGGCACGCTCGGACAGGTTCGCCTCACGGTTGCTTGCCGCCCATTCCATGGCGCGCTGGGCAACGCCCTTCAGCCTCGCGTCCTGGTCGGCCAGCTGCTTTTCCAGCTGCTGGCTGGCCGTGGCCACCTGGGCGGTCGATGCAGCTGCAGCAGCGCCGGCGGCGCCGTAGGCCTGCGCCTGGGCGGCGGTGCTGGCCAGCTTGCCGTCGAGCGCGCCCAGCGAGGCCAGGATCTCGGCGTTGGTTCGGTTGAGCGTCTGCAGCTCGGTGATCACCGCCCCGGTGCCGGTGCCGATGCGGTCCAGCGCGCCACCCAGACGGTCACCGAGCGCGCTCGAGGAACGCTCCACCGTCCTGGCCAGCGCCGAGTACTCACGGTCCAGCCGATCAGCAGCACCACCAGCGCGGTCAGCAGCAGCGGCATTCTCGTCTAGGGCCTTGGTGCCCTCCACCAGGCCGCTGCTGTCGACCTTGTACCCAAGCTCTGCGATGTCCATCAGGGGCTCCCGTTGTTCTGCATTGCCCGCTCGCGCGCGGCCTTCTGGTCTTCGCGCACTGCGCGCAGGTACTGGTCGTCCATCGCCATCAGCATCTGGACCTCCTCCGGCAGCAGTTCGAGCTGCAGGAGCGAGGCCCATTGGCCGATGTCAGCAAAGGTCAACGCTTCCGGGCCGCTGTGCCTGCGCCCTGATAGCTCCCAGAACCAGCCCCAGACGTGGGCAACCGCGTCCGGGACCTCCAGCTCTGGTGATTCGGCTATACCGAAGCGCGCATTGCGCTGGCGCCGGGTCTCGCCGTTCTCATCCGCCATGTCGTAGCGGACGGCAATGTAGACGGCCTCAGCCGTCCGTTTCGTCAGGTCGGCGAAAGAACTCCGCCCGGTCGGTCAGGGCGACGTCGACCTGTTCCCCCACCCACGGCAGTTCCTTGAGCAGCTGCTGCAGGGTCTGCGGGTTGTACTCGGGCTTCTCCCCGTGGAAGGTCAGCTCCCCCTGCCACTCCCAGCCACCGATCGATGCACAGAGCATGCTGATGCGGCTGGCCTCGATCTGCTCGGCACCCACCTTGCCGCGGTGGTTGATGCGGTCGTTGATCGCCTTGCGGCCAGCGGCCCTCACCTGCGGGTGGCTGTCAGGCAGCAGGATCAGCACCAGGCCCACTGGCTCCTGGGTGGCCGGGTGCACGATGTCCAGGCGGCGCTCGGCCGCGACGATGTTGGTCAGTTCGGTCATGTTCGGGATCCTTGATGTCGATCCGGTAGTGAGCCCCGGGGGAAGCCGGCCGGATCAGTTCCGGCTTGTCAGGCGGCCGCCCTATCCCCCGAGGTGTTCGGGTTACGGCGTGGTCGGGGCCGGCACCGTGATCGGCGCCTGGTTCAGCGCCAGCGTGAAGGTGTTGAGGACGAAGTCCTCATTGCGGCCGCCGGTCACGTTCGGGCCGGCGACCAGGCCGCGCAGGTATTCGATCGAGCCATCGGCACGCTCCACCTTGAATGCGTAGGCGTCCGGCACATTGGGCGCACCCGCAGCGCGCAGCGCCACCTGGCCCGGGTCGGTCAGATCCTCGGCCACCTCCACCTGCGGGTCGCCCGCATTGGTGATGCCCTTGCCCTTCAGCGCAACCAGGGTGTCCAGCGTGTCGTACTGGACGATGTTGGTATTGATGCCGCGCTCACCAATGCTGCCGACCTTCTTCACCTGCACGAAGGTGAGGGCCTTGAACTCGGTCTCGGTCAGGTCGGTGTTCTTGGGGGTGGCGCAGATGTGCAGCTTGGTACCTGCGTTGGTCTTTGCTTCAGCGGCCATAGCCGTATCTCCTCGCGATGGGCGTAAAAAAACCCGCCACGGGGCGGGGTCGTTGGAAAAGCGAAAGGCCCGCTGGTGAGCGGGCCTCTGGAATAGATTCGGGAATAATTTGCGGTCGGTTCTGTCGTTACTTCTTGGCTGGACCCAGCTTGGCCGCCACCAGCTGCATGGCCTGCGGCCGAGTGAACCCCGCCTCCACATAGGCCAGGTATTCCGCCCGGACGAACCGCGCCTGCTCGGCGCAGAACTCGTCCAGCAGCTGCCGGTTCCGCTTCATGCGCGTGATGGCATCGCGCATGGCCTGCAGCTCACCCTCGTTCGGGATCTCGTTGCTGCTGACCAGGTGCAGGTTGGGCGGCTTGGGGCTCATGGCCGGAGTCTACCCCGAAACGAATCCCCGCCACGGGATGGTCACCGGGTGCATGACCCGCTCCGGGTCCTGGATGATGCTGGAGGTCCAGGGCTTCCTCTCCACCCGCATGCCGGCAAAGGTCGTGCCCTTGGCGAAGGCGGCGATGATCTGGTCCGTGATCGCAGTACCGACCATGATCCCCTGCCCCGGCCGGTAGCAGGCCGACAGCTGGCCGAACCCCTGCATCAGGAACGGGCCATCGTCTTCGATGCCGTAGTTCTCGGTCCGGTTGGGGAACCACTGCAGCTCCAGCCATCGAGCGCCGTTGCCGGTGGGGGGCTTGAACCCCTGCCCCGGGTAGGAGCAGTCCAGCGTCTGCGCAGCAGCGAACTGCCCCACCAGCGTGGCGAATGCGTCATAGATCGCGGTGTCGCTCATCCCATCCGTCCTTTCACGTCGGCGGTGACCTCGGCCACGATGAAATCCCAGCGCTGGGCCGCCGCGCGGGCGAAGCCTTTGCCCGCTTGCGCGTAGGATCTGCCCAGGCTGTCCTCGCCTTGGAAGCCGTGCTCCATGCGCATGGCGTACTTCGCGGTCCAGCCAGCCCACACGGTCTGCCCCAGCTCCATGGTGGCGAACACCACCTCCGGGGCCTGCGCGCTGTCCGATGGCATGCCCTCGACCGACGCAGCGGCAGAGTTGCGCAGGAAGCCGGTATCCACCGGCATCTTCCCGCCCTGCCCTTCGGGCGTGCCGGCTTCCTCCATCAGCTTGGTGGCCGACTCGCGGAAGATCACGCCCTGCATGGCCTTGGCCTTCTCCGTGAAGGCCCGGACCTGGGCTCCGAATTTATTGGCCACGCTTCACCTCCGCCGCCATGTTCACCCGGTACTGCTTCATGCAGCGGCAGCCGATAGTTTCCTCCGGCCCGGCACCGAGCGCGGTGTCGCCAGGGAACCGCATCAACGCGCCGCTGGGCGTCTGGAACGGTTCACCGAATCGGCGAACCTGGCCGTTCATCGCTTGGTGGCTGTGGCGGGTCCTGTCGTCACCGGTTGCCGACCACGTGCCTTCGACGTTCTCCGGCGCCAGGCGGCCGCTCTCGATCTGCTGCCGAAATGCTTCCTCGCGGCCGGCTGCCATCGCCGTCAGCGACTCAGTCCGAGCGATCATCTCGCCACGCAGCGCCAGCAGCCTGTCCGAATAGCGCGCAGCGATCTTCTCGACATCTGCCGGCGCCACCGGCTTCCCGGCCTTGATGGCCCGGCTGACGATTCCGTCCAGGCGCTTGTCGCGCCGCTTGCGGCCGAAGTACTCCGCCATCTGGGCCGGATCACCGCTGGCCAGCTGCTGCCGGACATTGGCCACGAACTGCGCCTGCTGCGCGGTGAGGCCAACGATGCCGCCACTGCGGCGGCCGGTCTCGCCCACCCTGCCGACCAGCTCCAGCGCCGTCTGGCGCGGGTTGGTGCCGGCGGCCATGCCGCGCACCAGGTGCTGACGCACCAGCACCCGCTGATCCTCCACCACACCGGTGATCAGACGCGAGGAGTTCGTCTGCAGCCAGCTCTCTACGCCGCGGTTGCGCATGTCGAACCCGAAACGCAGGAGCGGCGTGTCGTTGGCCGGGTTGTACCGCCCGCGCACCTGCTGCCGCAGCGACAGGGTGGGCAGCTCCTTCATGCCGACCTCTGCGCCAGTGGCAAAGGCCTGGCGCACCTGTTCGGCCAGCGGCGAGAAGCGCTCATCGTTGAAGCCCAACGCCTCGAGCACGGCATCCACCTGCCCGGCCTGCAGGAGGCTCGCAAGCAGGTCCAGCTGCACCTGCGCGCGCACGCCTGCGATGGCCTGCTCGAATGCACGGCGCATTGCCGGTTCCAGGCGTCGGGCCAGCAGTTCCAGCTCGCGGGGTGTGTAGTCGGCCATCAGCGTCGGGCGTGAAATTCATAGAGGAGGACCTGGCCACCCGGGGAGAGCGGCTGCAGGTCGATGAAGTGATACAGCTGGCCACTCAGCAGCAGCCGGTCGTCCTTGCCGGGCTGGATGTCCATTGCGGTCGAGATCAGGCCCAGCTTGTCGCCCTGCTGCACCAGCGTGGTATCGCGGTCGGTAAGGCTGTATTCCAGCTCCACCACCTTGCAGTCGTGCTGCGTCGGCTCGCCCGGCTGCGGGTTGTGCGGCGGCCCGGTCGGGGCACCGTCGCGCTCCAACTTGGTGGCGTAGCCGAAGCGGGCAATCAGCCGCTCGGCCGTGGCCTGCATGCGGTCGTAGAAGGCCGTCATGCGCCCATCTCCATGGGAAAGACCTCCACGATGCCCCTGGCTGTGCGCTCCACCATGCGCTTGCCGTGGCGATGCAGCTTTGGCGGGTCGTCGAAAATGCGGACGATTCCCCGATCCGTGTCCGCATAGACGACCCCAGACAGTTCACGCCCGTTTAGAAGGACGCGGCGGGGGCCACGGCCGTCACCAGCGATGTGGACGCCGCGCAGCATCTCCATCAGACAACCCTCACAGCAGGGAACGTGGCCGGCGTCCGCAGCAACGGTGCCAGGATCTCGTCAATGGCCGGCACCACCGGCCTGTTCGGCACCTGGCCAGCGGCCGTGGCATCGGCGTAGGTGACCTCGATGGGGCCGACCTTCTCCTTGGTTACGGCCTCGGTGGCCACGTAGTCCGGCGACAGGCTGCCCGGACTGGCCAGCTCCCGCAGGGCCGCCTCGTAGGCTGCGCGCTCCACCTCATCGGGCACCTCATCCGGCTGGATGGGGTCACGGTCATAGTCGATCGCACCGGTGCGGGGCCACTCGTTCGGCTGGCCCCGCCCGGCCGTACGCACGCCGGGGAACATCGACGCCCAGCGGCCAGATGCCAGCAGGATCCGGTAGCGGCCGTCGATGTAATCCGTGGCGCGGATCAGCGCACCCTCGCGGGCCTGCTCGGTGCCGGCAGCCCAAGCGGCATTACCGCGCGCCTGGTGGTAGCTGTTCGCGCCTTCCAGCGTGCCGTACATGGTCAGCCCTCGCCCTTCTTGGCCTCGGCGTCGGCGATGGCGCCTTCCAGCTTCGCCACACCCCAGGTGCCCTTGGCATCGATGCCCAGCGCCTTGGCGCGCGCGATCAGCGCATCCTTCTTGTCCTCCGCCGGCGGGTTCTGCGCGGTGGTGGTCGCGTTGGCCTTCTCGGCTTCCGCGGCGGCGGCGGCTTCGCCCTTCTTGGCCTCGGCGTCGGCTTCCGCACGGGACTGCAGCTCGCGCACCATTGCCGCCAGCTCCGCTTCGCGGTCGCCTTCTTCCAGCGCGTTCCAGTCGGCAGCGGTCAGGCCAGTGTGCTCAAAGGCCTGGCGCACCACTTCGCCCAACTGCACGGAGACGCCATCGGCCAGCTCGATGTTGGCCGGCAGCACGTTGGAGCCGAGCAGCGATTCCTGTGCCGGTGCACTGGGCTTGCCGCCTTCGGCGCTGAGGATCTTGCCCTTCAGCCAGCCCTGCACCACCGCGTTGCTCTTCAGGGCATCCCAGTTCGCGATCGAGGTGGCCTCGCCCGGCGGCAGGATGGTGCCGTCCGGCAGGCCCAGCGGGCCCTTGTGGTTGTTCGTGATCTTCATGCTTCGCTCCAGTGAGGCCCCGGCGCGTGGCCGGGGCCGTGCGGATCAGATGCCGTCGAGGTAGACGACTTCCTTCGGCAGACGAACGTCCAGGCCGCCCAGGCGCATCACGCCCGGGATGTCCCAGCGCAGCGGGCCGGACTGGTACGCAGGCAGGAAACGGTGCGGCATCGGCATGTGCAGCTTCAGCACGTTCGGGTCGTAGCGATAAGCGACCAGGCGCGGCACTCCACCGACGCCTGCGGTGTCCAGACCGCGCTGGCCGCGAATGGTCAGCTGCTGGCCGGTCTGCGCGGTGTAGATGTTGTTCGCGCGGAACCACTCCAACACGGTCTTGTCGCTGTTGTCGCTCATCTTGCGGGTCGCGATGTGGAAGTATCGCGACCACGGCAGCAGCAGGCGATCCGCGATGGAAGCGGTGTTGGTGCCGTTGAAGATGTTCAGCAGCGACTGGTTCATGTCGGCCACGATCTGGTCCGGCGTGGCATTCGGCCAGTCGCCGGTCGGCGCAGCGACGGGGGTCACGCCAGCGGCATTGAACAGGCCGGTGAAGCCCTTGCTGGCATCGCCCAGAAGCGCGACGCGATCGACCATTTCTTCAGACGCACGGCGTGCGGCGGCTGCATCTTCGGTCGACAGGTTGATGCCCAGCATCTGGGCGCGGCCGATCTCTTCCCAACCGAACCCGTAGCCGATACCAGCGGTGTAGACCGGCGTCTCGAACTTCGAGCGGACAGTGCCAGCCTTCGGGATGTCATCGGCATTGCCGTTGATCCAGTCGGCCTTGCCGTACTGGTCCTGCGACATGTAGGTCACCGACGTGGCGAACTCGCTGCCGGTGGTGTCAACGGGCACCAGGGTGCGGTACTGCACGTCCGGGTAGATGGTGCGGTAGATGCCCGGCTCGATGATGGAGGCCTGGGCGATCACGAAGCCCAGGGCTGCCTGGGCGTCGATCAGGGGAATTGCGCTCATGTGGTGGGCTCCTTAGCCGAGACGGACGACGGCCAGCTGACCGGCGGCGGTGGTGCTGGTGTCCCAGCGGGCGCCAGGAATGGCGGTGTTGTCGGTTGCCACGTTGGTGAACGCGCCGGCGGCGGTCAGGTAGACGTCGTCGCCTGCGGCCACCGCCACTGCGGCGGTCACCCACAGGTCGCCTTTGGTGCGGACACGGGCCGACTCACCCACGCCGAACGCATCGGTGGCTCGGCCGGTTACCTGGCCCGCCGTGACCGTCAGGCCCGATGCCGAGCGGTCCAGCATCGCGATGCCGACATACTTGCCGCCGGCGAAGGTCTTAACCGACTTGTCGGTGGCGCCCTGCTCCACGGCCTTGCCTAAGGCGATGGCTGCACCTTCGACGGTGCGGGAGATCTCGGTGGCCGGCAGCATGGTGGCCGGCGCGCCCGCAATGGCGGCCGGCTGGGTGTCCGGATAGTTGATCTGCAGTGCCATGACTTAGTCCTCCTTCTGGCCAGCGGTGCGGAAATCCAGGGCGGCGACGGCCGCGGCGTAACCGTTGTCCTTCACGGGCTGGCGGTGGGTGGAGCTGTCGCGCAGCGCCTGGGCGACCGGATCGACCGGTTTGGCTTCGTCGGCCAGGATGTCGAAGCGGGCCTCGATGTAGGCGTCGGCCTTGCCCGCCACCGCGGCATCGCCAAGCTTGGCGACCACGGCAATCTTGCGGACCTCGGCATCGGTCTTGCCGCTGTAGTCGGCGTCGTGCACAGCCTTGGCCTTGGCGATCAGGTCCCCGCGCTGCTGCACGCGCTGATCCAGGTCGGCGTCGCTCAGCACCTTGGCTTTCAGGGCATCGCGCTCGGCCTCGATCTTGGCGATAGCCGCGTCCTTGGCATCGATGGCAACCTTGTTGGCAGCATCGGCAGTGCCAGCGGCGGTCTGCGCGTCCTTCAGCTGCTGCTGCAGCTTGCCAATGGCCTGGGCGCCGGCGTCGTTGGTGACGACGGACAGCCCATCGACCAAGATGGTCTTGTCGCTCATGGGTTCTTTCCTCGTAGATGGATTGTGGTCGTCGCCGTGCTGGTGCTGCTGACCACGCGCCCGGTCGACTAGCGCGAGTTCGTACTGCGTGAGCGGGGCCGGGCCCCATTGCGAATCACCCATGCGGGTGTTGCCGGCGCGCGGGTTGTTGTCTGGCAGGTAGGCCACGTGGTTAAAGCGCAACGGGCCGGCCTGGCGGTACTGGTACGGAGTACCGTCGGGCGCCACGCCTTCATCGGCGACGATCTCCACCGAGTAGCCGGCAGACAGCGAGCGCGCGCCTGCGAACACCTCCTTCGCAGATGCGGCGTCCATGATCGCCATGGGGGCAACTACGTGTTCGCCATCGCGCACCACACGGCCACCAACCTGCCCGACCGTCAGCTCTTTCCAGTTGTCGGCTGTGACACCCTTCGGCGGGTGGCCGCGCGTGACCGGCCGGCCCACCAGCGAGCGCATGCTGTCCTCATCGAACACCGTGGCCGGATCGCGGTAGACCCCGAACACCCGGCCAGCGTCGTCGCCAGTCAGGCCCAGCTCGCGGCCCAGGTACTGCTGCACGTTGCCCGCGCGGCTGACCTTGGCATCGCCGACCAGGAAACCGTCGCGCGTGAATGCAAGCCCGGACGCATCGAGCGCCAAGCTGTCGAAGATCTCCATGATTCAGTCCTCTCGAATTTCTTCGAAGATTTCCGGGCCCAGCACGATGCGGCCGCGGTAGGGCTCGACCTTCGACAGGTCGACGGTCGCCTTGGTCAGGCTGATGTGCGGGGTGTATTCCGGCCAATCGTAGGAACCACCAGCGCGGATGATGCTTTCATGCCGCCAGGAGAGCTGCGACGACGCGAACAGCAGCACGGCAGACATACCGCCCAGCGGCTCGACCGCGCGCGGGCCGCCCTCGGGGATGACCAGTTCGTCCTTGCCGCCGTTGCTCCATTCGTTGGCATTGCCGGCCTTGATCCAGTCGAAGGCCTGGCGCGAGTAGGCGATGGTCACATGCAGGTCGTCCAGCAGATCGGTGATGCCTTGCTCCTTCGCCCAGACCGCGATCTCGTCGGCATTCACCACCTTGCGGCTGACGTACAGCGACCGCGGCTGCGCGTCCTTCACCGGCACTACCGCTGCGATCTCCTCGTCGTCGTCCTCGCCCCTTTCCTCCTGCGGCGTCGACTTGCCGTACTCCAGCATCTCGGCTTCCAGGCCCGGAGCAATTCCGGCCTCCGTAAGCATGTTCACTGCGACAGTGGCCAGCACGTTCTCCGGGATCAGCCTCGTATCGGCAATGATCTTGATGCTCTCGGCAGTGCTCTTGCCGATGGCTGCGCGCTCCGTGTCGGTGGTCTGCCACAGGCTGCGCCAGTTGTAGAACACCTCAGCCGGCCGGCTGCCAAGCGCCGAGCGGATCAGGCACTCGTCAAGCACTTGCAGCGCCGGCTGCAGCACCAGCTCCTGGTTGCTGCTGATGCGGTCGTAGTAGTTCCGCAGGTCGCTCTCGCCGCTGGCGTTGAGGCCGCCCGGCGACTGGCCCAGCAGGCGGGTCATCGGGATGTCCGACGCGCCGGAGGTCAGCTGCATGAAGCCCATCAGCAGGTCGATCAGGCCGCCGAACTGCGCCTGCTTCTGCTCGTACTCTTCGCCGGCGTCCAGCAGCAGCGTGCCATTGATGCCCTTCGCCATGGCCGCCAGCTGCAGCCGCTGCAGTACCTGCTGCTCGTACTCCTTGTCCGCCAGCATGGACATGAAGTTCGGGATCTTGATGACGTCGACCTTCGCTTCGAAGACCAGCGAGGCAATGTTCGCGGCGCTGGCGTCGGCATCCTTGATGGCCTTGCTGATCGCCAGCAGCACCGAGTCGCCCCATCCGTCGCTGATCCCGAACTCTGGGTCCGGCTTCTCCGCACCGTGCAGGATCACCAGGCGCGACGGGTGGATCTGCACTTGGCCAGCCGTACCGCTGGTCAGGGTGTAGAAGGCCGGCAGGCCGTACCCCGGCGATTCCGGGTCAAGGTCCAGCTCGCCCGCCTGCAGTACGCGCTTCGAGAGCACGTTGATGTGGCGGATCCCGCCCTTGCCAATGGACTCAGGCTTCAGCGGCAGCATCGGGTCCGATTGGCCCGTGCCGATGTAGAGCGCGGCGCCGCCAGTGAGCCGTGCGCGGATCATCGCCCTCAGCACCTTCTGCTGCAGGCCTAGCCGCTTCTCCTCTGCCTCGATGGCGGTGATCTGCTCCTGGTCTGCGCTCCAGCCGCGCCACTTCCGGCAGCTGTCCATCGCCGGGATGTCGATCACCTTCCGAGCCAGCCAGGTGCCGCGGTACGCGTTATCCGCCTCCTGTTCCGACAACGTCGGCACGCCGTAGAAGGTAGCCGCCGCCTTGTCGCGCGGCGTACCCAGGTTGGCCACCAGATTGACCAGCCCATCTTTGAGTTGCGTGAGCTTGCCCATCAGAGCGCGTTCCCAAGGTTGTAGGTGCTGCCGGTGACCAGCTCAGCGAAAGCGCCCGAAAGCGCGTCCACCTGGTCGTCGTGCTTTGCGTTGGGGAATTCGGCGATCTCATCCAAGAACGCCGCCACCCATGGGCCATTCACCAGCTTGATGTTTCCGGCTTCGGCCTGAGCCTCAACCGGCGTTGCCCGGACCTCCTTGGATCCGGATTCCAGCGCTGCCTTCACGTCCCAGCCGGCCAGCAGCTTGATCTGATGCGCGGCGTTGCTCTTGCCGGCGGCGCCAGGGTCCTGCGGAATCCGGACCTTGATGGCCTTGCCGTCCTGCAGCGCGGTGTTCTTCAGCATCGTCTCCACGCCTGCCGGCGACTTCTGGTCGCGCACTACGTCGAGCACGTAGTAAACGCCGCCGACTTCTCCCAACAGCAGGCCGACTGTGTAGTTGGGGTCAACCTTCTTCTTCTGCTGCTTAGGATCCGTGGCGGCGAAGTCCCAGCGGCGCACCTTCCGCGCTGCCAGGATCGCCGGCGCTGCCTCCACGACCTCGAACCAGTCCCGTTTGAACTTGCCACCGTCGCGCGGGGTTGGCCGTTGCTGCTGCTGGCCGGCCACCGCGTAGCTGCCCAGGATCTTCTTGTCGCGCTCGACCACCGCGCGGGGGAAGCGCTCAGGGAACAGCAGCTCGCCATCCTCAGTGCGCGGATCCTCGAACCCGATAGACGTCCGGCAGCGGCGCTCTGGTTCGAACTCCATCGGCAGCATCAGGTGCTCATACCCGAGCCCGAGGTCCAGGATCTGCCCCGACACGTCCTTTTCGTGCAGGCGCTGCATGATCACAACGATTGCAGACGTGGCCGGGTTGTTCAGTCGGGTAGGCACCGACTCGCGGAAGATGCGGGTCGTCGTCGCGCGCTCCGCCGAGCTCTCCGCCGTCTCCGTTGAATGCGGGTCGTCGATAATCACCCGGTCGCCGCGGCCACCGGTCAGGCTGGCAAACGCCATGCCTTCGCGGTTGCCCATCTTCGAATTGGCGAAAGACATCTCGCCCGACCGGTTAAGCTCGATCTCCGGCCAGAGACTGCTGAACCACTCCGACTGCACCAGGTCGCGCATGCGCCGGCTGTCGCGCTTGACGAACTTCTCCGCATAGGAGGTCGTCAGGTAGCGCATCGACGGCAGTCCCCGCGGGCCCCATTCCCATGCCGGCCAGAACACGCTGGCCACCAGCGATTTCATGGTCCCCGGCGGAATATTGATCAGCAGCCGGGTGATCTGTCCGTCGGTGATCGCTTCCAGGTGCTGGCACAGGACATCGATGTGCCAGCCGTGCACGTACGGCTGTGCTGGCTCCAGAGCCGGCCATGCCTCACGGATGAAGCCAGCCAGTGTGGTGCAGCGCTGCCTGATCGCCTCGCCATCGCGGGCAAGGCGCTCGCGCTCGGCGTCAGCCGCCCTCCTCGCCCGCTCCGCCCGGATCTCCGCCAGCGTCGGCAAGCGGACCGAGGATCTGTTCAAGCTTGTCGAGATCATCGTCAGAGAGGTCTTTCAGGTTGTAGGTGCCGATCGCGCCACTGTGCTTGTGCTTCTCCACCAGCAGGCCGGCCAGCTTTCCCTTGCCCATCGTGGCGGTGACCGCCGCGCTGGCCTGTTTCTCCTTCAGCGCCAACTTCCGAGCTTGCTCCAGCTCGGCCATCAGGCTGTCGACGGTCACCTCGGCTTTGTTGGCCACCTTCTGCTGGCCAGCACGTACAGCGGTCAGCACGCGCGGATCGGTCAGCAACCGAGATCCCTGCTGCCGGGCTGTGCTCTCGCTGTAACCAGCACGGATGGCCGCCTGCGTGCCGTTGTGATCCTTCAGGTACTCCAGCACGAAGCGCTGCTGCTTCGGGGTCAGGCCGACCGCCTTGTCGGCGGTGGTCTTCTTCGCGCCCATAGTTCAGCCCCCTCGCGCGCTCCGGGGAGGAATATCCATCACCACCCACACCATCGCCAGCAACGCCACACCGATGCACATCAGCGCCCCGGTGAAACTGTGATCTACCAGCCAGAGGCCAAACAGGATCATCGTCACGGCGATGACCCAAGCAATCCACGCGGAACGACTCATCGCGTCACCTCGGTCCGGTCTGCGGTAACGATGGCTTGGCAAGCCCGTACGTGGTCGTCGGCGTCACGCCCGATTTGAACAAGAGCACCCGCGACCTCTGCTCGTAGTTGGGCGTGCGCATCACGTTCGATGGTGCCGGCGACGGCTTCGGACAGGCGAGCGGTATTGCAGGTGGCGAGGTCGTCGCGCAGCTGGAGGCTGCCATCACGCACGCCAGCAGCAACAGCAGCAGGGACGGCCGTGGCCGCAGTGCGATCTTCTTCATGCTTGGCTCCGATGGTGGCCAGGGTGTCGGCCTGCTGGTGTTCAGTGGCCCGCACCGACTGCTCTTGCTGTAAAGCTTGCGCGGTACTTGATAGCAACTTGTCAGATGCGTCGCGCTCAGCCTGGTCACCACGCCAGGCCCATCCGGCACCGAACATGCCAGCCGACCAAGCGACGAACACCAGCAGGTAGATGGCGATCCGGTTCATGTCAGGCCCCCGGACCCTTGCGGGTCATACCGAAGAAGTAACCGATGACCATGCCGGTAGCGTTGTTCAGACCGCCGATCAGCATGCCGAACGAGTCCTTGTTCTCCGGCGGGATTGCCACCGCAATTAGGGCGGCCATGGCCATGCCGAGCAGGAACAGCACCAGCACGGCGATGCCGACGCGCGCGGCGCCGATGTTGCGGGTCGCGAAGGTCATGCCGCACCTGCCAGTGAGTGAATTTCCTCCAGCGCCCAGTGATAGAGCGGCTGGTCGATGATGGTCACCCGGGTGAGGCGCTTGCCGCGCACCACCTTCACCGCCACCTGGGTCGACTGCTGGACCGCCAGCAGCACAAACGCAATGCGCTGCTTGGTGGGGTCCGGCTCCTGCAGCACCGCCAGTGCGTCGCTCACCATCTCGCGGATGGCCAGCAGCAACTCGGCGGTGGGGTTCTTGGCCTTCTGGTTCTCCAGCACCACCAGCACGCCCTGCAGCTGGTTGACCGGCGAGAGCTTGGCCCTCTTCTTGGCGGCCGTCATGCGAGGCCGAACAGCTTCTTGGCCTGCGCCAGCCGGAGCTTGCGATCTTCCAGTCCGTTGGTGCCGCCATTGATGCGCTTGGTCACCGCCACGACGTCGTCGCGGTCGGCCAGTGCGTTCAGACCTTTGCGCTGCCAGAACCAGCCAGCAGCGGTGGCAGCCCAGGGCAGCATCGCCACAGCGCCCGGTTCCCGCAGGAAGTAATCGCCCCGCCCCATCGCATGGCTGAAGGTCGCGTAATTCTCGCGCCCAGTCAGCTGGATGAGGCCCCGGCCCTTGAAGCGCACTCCGTCGCCCGGCTGCACATTGCCCAGATCGGCTCGGCCTTCGTAAGCCCTGCCCGAGGCGTACTCGGAGGCCGTGCGGAAGCCATCCGATTCGTGCGCGACCTGGGCCAGGAAGTGCGCCTTCTGCAGCGCGGTCACGATCCCGAACTGGATGCAGACGTCCTCCAGCGGCTTGGCGTACTGGCCGGCGCCCATGGCGGCGGCTACGGTTTCGGTGCTCACCATGGTGTCTCCATCGATAGGTGCGCGATCACCGCTCTGGAGCGGAACCTCGCGCGAGGTGGGGTGCCCGCCCCTCGACCGGCTTCGCTGCACGGTGTGGTTGGTCCGGGGGGGCTGCGGGCGCAGAGGGCCGATCACCACCGCTGCCTAGGCGCTTCCCTGCGCCGTAGCGCCAGGGGTGCAAACCGCCCGGTTGCGTAGACGCCAGCCCCAATCGCCTCACGGCGAGCGGAGGGGGATTCGGCGCGGTGGTTGATCGGTGTTCGGGTCCCGGAAACGCAGAAGCCCCAGCGCAGGGCCGGGGCTTCAGGGACAATTCTTGACAGTTGCAGAATTCGACCATTTGCTGCCGTCACTGTCAAGCGGCGTCTGTCCACCTCATTCCACGAAGAAGATCCAACGCCCTCGATAGCTCGTACCGGTACTGGCGGGTAGTGAGTGCCGGAGGTTTGTCCTGCTGCCTTTCAGACAGCTCAATGCCAAGCCGAAGCGCCATTTCCTTTTCGAACAGTTCGCATGCCATGCGAGCCTTGATCGCTTGGCTTACGGCGCTAGTGAATTCCACTCTCACTATGATCGCCCTCAAGAGATTGTGGCGATGCAGTGACGACAGCGCTCGGTCCACCCATCGGAGTTCGTCAGGGATACCCACATCGACCGCAATCTCAGGATTGTCGTGGGGATGGTCAGCATCATTGGATGCCCGAACCGGATCGGCCGCCCACATCGGTACGATGCGCAGTCCTTTGACGCCGCTCCCGGCGGCCATCAGGCGTCGGCGGTCGGCACCGTCTCGCGCAACTAGATCTCGCATCGCACGCTCGGGGGTCTTCGGTGCCATGTCCCGCGCCCGCTCCAGCACATGCGCGCTGCGGTCGGCGCGGCTCAGGGCAAACCGATTCACCTGGGCATGTCCCCAGCGGCGCAGTTCTTCGGTCAGCGGATCAGTGTTGCGCATCGCGCATGCCCTCCAGTACGGCGTCATCGAATCGGAACGTCGGCAGCTTGCCGTCGGTGTCGCAGGTGCCAGCCCGGTCGGGCCAGCCCTTGCAGTGGAAGCCCGCCGCGCCGGCGGCGCGGAAATGGCAGACCGAGCAACGGCCGTGTTTCCGCAGGTGTGACCGGTAGCGCTTCTGCATGCGCAGTTCGGCCGGCGTCACAGGCCCTCCTCCTTGCGGATGCGATCAGCCAGGTCCATGACCTTCCAATCGGAAACCCCGCTGGGGATCGTGACCATCTTCTGGCAGCTGGTGCACTTCACCTTCGTGCGGCCCTCCAGCAGGCGGACATGGGCCGAGAGGAGAGACCAGCGTTGGATGAGGCCGCTGTCCTCGCGGGCCAACTGCGCCAAAGCCCAAACAGGATTGAGCTTCTCGCCGCAGTCCCGGCAGGTCACTTCCGATGCGCGCTCATCAATCAGGAAGTGACTGTGCTGGCAGCCGCCGTAGCGGTTAACGATGGTCAGCTCACCCGTCGGGGCGTTCTTCGGCTTGACCGGCAGCAGCACGACATTGTCGTCACTCATGCAGCCGCTCCCATGGCCAGCTGGTGTTCGGCCCACAGGGCGATCAACAGCGCGTCGGCCCGGCCGTTGTGCTTCTTCAGGTTCAGCAGATGGGCGGCCGCCGGGAAACGCTGGATGGCCAGCAGACGGGCGGCATCCTTGTCCTGACCGATCAGCCCGAAGCGCCGCTTCCAGCTCGCCGGCTCCGCGCGTAGGTAGGGAATCCCCAGCAATTCGAATGCCGCCTTGGCCTTGCCGTAGTGGTCGCCGAAGTTGAAGGACGACTGAGGGCCGGCCCGACGCTCCTCCTTTCCGTCGGCGCCGCGTTTCGGGGGCATCGCCCTCACGCGTTCGATGACGCCGGACAAGGTTGCGCCCGGGTTCATTTCCTTCGCCGCGCGGATGAAAAGCGCGATGCCGCGGGCGTCGACCTCCTCGTTCTCGCCGACGGTCAGCAGCGGCATGTCGATCACCGGACCGGGCGCGCCGTCCACCAGCGCGGCGATGGCGCCGGTCCGGCCGGGGTCGATGCTGATTATCAGGCGGCGGGTCGCCATGAGGTCTTCTCCAGGTGCTGTTCGATCAGGGTGTTCTGCAGGTCCAGCAGGTAGTCGTCGGTGCCGATCTCCTGCCGGAACCGGCGCGGTTCGCGGGCATAGCTGGGGCCATATCGGTCAGCGCAGGCCGAATGGCTGAGGCCGGCCATCGGCTCACCGACGTGGTGCCATGGGCACAGGCCGATGGTGAAGTCGTGGCCCCGCCGCCTCTGCCCGTGTTTGCCGCCGACCAGCAGGTGATGCACCTGGCAAGGCATGAAGCCGTGGCCGAGCGCGTCGCAGACGATGCAGCCAATCTCGGTGATGGCATCCATCCGCTGCTGCTGAGCAATGGTCGGGTTGCCCGTTGAGCGTCCGCGCTTCACAACTGCACCTCTCTGTCATCGCCAAAGAATTGGCCCAGTTGCGCGTACAGTTCCGCAGCCTGCTCGTGGGTCATGTCGATGCACAGGCCGCAACCGGCGATCTGCATGTCGAAGGCAATAGGATTCACGACGGACAGCTCCCCGTCCTCGCCGCTGATGTCGATATGCACGTCAGCCAAGGGGCACCTCCGGGCGAGCGGCGACCATGGCGGAATATCGCTCGTGAAAATCCGCAATCCTGATGCCAGTCCGCAGGTACGCGTGGGGCATTTTGATGCTCTCCACTGCGTCCTTCATGGCGTCGGTGGGCCGGACCGGAACCAGCACGTAGCCCTGTGGCGGCGCGAGGACAGCGATGGCAGCGCGCGCCAGATCCATCCAGCCTTCAACCTCGATGGGCGAGCAGTCCTCCCACGTCCAACCCGATTGCGCCTGCTCCGCAGCCTGCATGGCCTTCGCCACTCGCTCGACCGTTTCGAGGTCACGCGCGGAAGGGTCGGCTGTAGCCAGGCCGTCACCTTCCGGGCGTACATCGGATCCATGCTCCAGTGCATTCCCTGCCACAGCGTCTTTACCGGGTTCGGCCAGGTCGAGCCCAACATCGACAGCTTCGGGCTGCACTTCATGTGCCCCAGGTGCGGAAGACGTAACGACCTGCAGGTCGTCGGCAGGGATGAGTGTGGGTCGCTGATCGAGCAGTGCGAGCCGAAGCCGCGCACCGGCCGCGGCGACGGCATCCCGCGACGCCGCTGACTCGCAGCGGATGGTCACAGCAGGATCGCCGATGGTTGCGTTGTAGAGGCCTCGGGCTGCCTCGAACAGCTCCCGCGCCCGCTTCTCGATTTCGTTCATGCCGCCCTCTCCTGCTGCCGGCCGTTGACCATCCGCCAGTAGTCCGCGCGCACGTCCTCCAGCATGACGTGTGCGTAGTGGTCACCGATCCAGGCGGTGATGCCCTTGAAGAAGTACGCGAAGTCCTCCTCCTCCATCGAATCGAACGCCAGGGACTGCGCCACCTTCACCGGAATGGTGCGGATCTCAGGCAGCACGCCCGACAGCACCTTGCGCGCGCCCGCGCCCAACACCGTCTCTGCGGCATCCAGCAGCGCCCTCACCACCGGGCTGGCGTCCATCTCCACCATCTCGCAGCAGATGCCCGACTCCAGCTGCACCTGTTTCAGCGCCGCATGCGCGTCCAGGTCACGGAACGCCTCGACGTTGTCGACCAGCAGGTGCCCGATGACATGGGCCAACCTGTGGAACGCGGCATTGCGCGAGGCCTTGATCTCCAGCCGGTACTCATGCCCGACGCGGTAGCCTCGGTCCTTGGCCAGCCTGCGATCGATGTCGTTGCTCGGGGCAAACGCACCGATCTCCTCGCCCGTGGCCGGATCGACCAGGCGCAGGCAGATGGCGTAGATTGGCCGGCTGGCCCGTTTCGCGCGGATCTTGCGCGCTGCTGCTGTCATCGCGGTCATGTGGCATCCCCGAGTTCATCGGCAGCGCTGCGGTTGACATAGGACGTCGAACCACCGTGCCAGGTCACCGGAACCACGCCGATGTTTCCGTGCCGGTTCTTCACCACGTTGATTTCTGCTGCTGTGCGCTCGGCTTGCGGGTTGGACAGGTCGCGCCACAGCATCATGATCTGGTCGGCTTCCTTCTCGATCTCCGAGCTGTCGGCCAAGTGCTTCATCTGCGGCCGCTCTCCATCGGCCTCGCGGTTCACCTGGGCCAGCGCCACCACCGGGATCCGCAAATCGCGGGCCAGATTCTTCAGGCTGCGGGTGATGCTGCCCACCTGCTGGTGCTTTGGTGCGCGGGACATCGATGCGATCTCGATGCGCTGCAAGTAGTCCACGTAGAGTGCGCGGATTCCCAACTGGTGCTTCCACCGACGGGCCTCGCGCACCACCTCGGTGATATCTGGCGATGGCCGGTCGTGGATGCGCACCGGGAGCGCGCCGTACTGCTCGGCGGCGTGCAGCAGCGAGCCGACATCGTCGTGGCGGAACTTACCGGCGCGCAGGCGACCGACATTGACGCCTGATCCAGCGGCCAACCAGCGCAGGCCGACCTGGTCAGCGGGTTGCTCGCCAGAAATCAGGCCTACCGCCCCACCCTTCGCACCGGCGGCGGTAGCGCCGAGCAGGAAGCCCGTCTTTCCCATGGCCGGGCGCGCGCCAACGATGATCAGGTCGCTGTCGTGGAAGCCGCCCAGCGCCTCGTCCAGGTCGAAGATGCCGGTGGACACGCCGATCAGCTTCCCTCCATTGCGCTGGGCTTCCATGGCCTGGGCCACCGCGGCGTCGAGCGCGGACTGCGAAGTGTGCTCGTAGCTGCGGTCGGCGGCGTGCAGCGTCATCAACCGCTGGATCGCGGCGTCCACTGCGTCCTCCTGCCGAGCCTGCGCGCCTTCCTGCAGCTCTCGCGCGATCGCCAGAGCCTCACGGTCACGCCACGCGGCCAGCAGGATCGACGCCTGATAGGCAGGCTGGCTGCTGGGGTACAGGTCGCGGTCGACGCCGATCAGCATCGCCAGCTCGCTCAGTCGCGGGCTGCCCATGCGGTCGGCCACGTCTGAGATCGTCACCGCGTCCACCGGCTTTCCGCCGGCGTCCATGCTGCGGATCAGCTCCCACAGCTGGCCGTGTGCCTCGTTGCCGAAGTGAGCCGGCTGCAGCGGCATGTCGGCGATGCTGGACGGCCGGCACATCGCCGTGTGCAGCACCTGGCGCTCGACCTGGTGGATGGCGGCGCGGTGGTTGGCTTCGAGGGTCGTCATGCGCTCAACCTCGGCAGGGCTCCCTTCTGCGGTTCCTGCGGTGCGCTCCGCCGGGGCGGCGCCTGGTTCTGCGCCTTGGACAGCCACGAGTTGATGAAGCGCATCATCCCGCTCTGTGTCTTCCTCTTGGCAGGGTTTGACATGGCCCAGGCCTTCATTGACCTGAGCTCCTGCTTCACGTCGACGGCAGGATAGAGCTTGGAGAACTCTTCCACTGAAGCCATCGACACCGGGAACCCCGCCCCAGTGTTGATAGCGATCTCAATGAATGGCGCCTCGACTGGCGAAGATTGCAAAGCAAACGCAGCCCCTTTATCGCCTCCGTCTTCGTCTACGACTCCGTCTCCGCCTAGGTGAACATCCGTTATCGGATGCGAATCATCTGCTACGCAAGTGTTTTGCATATGATCCTCAGGTGCTGGGTACTTGCTGTCTTTGGCCCTTACCTGCTGTCGGAAGTCCTGCAATTCCAGAAATGCCTTGTCTGCGACCGTGTAGAGAACGATCAGCCTTGCACCAACGCACTCGGCCAGGTGTTTGGAGATCGAGTCTTCTTTCACGCTATCCAGCTTCAGCGGGTAGCAGGACGCCCTTAGCAGCGTCAGGTTTGCGGTGTAACGCCCGAAGTCGTCCACCACTGACATCAGCCGGCGGTAGAACAGCTCGGCATTGGGCGAGAGGGCATTCACCCGCTCGCTGGTCAAGATTCCTTCGCGGACGATTCGGGATGGCATCAGAACAGCCCCGAGTTCTTGGACACGATGTGAAGAGGATCATCAAGCGCACGCTTGACCTGTTCAGCACAGCCAACCGGATCTCGGAAAATCTCCGACCCTGTGAAGCGGATGACCGGGAACCCGGCTACGTTGATCTCTCGATCTCGCTTCTTGTCCCTGGCGGCCTGCTCTTTGGTCTTCTCGTGGAAATCGTGCCCATCGCACTCAATGGCAATCCCACGCAGTTCTCGCCCCCTGGCAAACCACAGGAGGAAGTCAACTCGATAGCCCGCGACTTCAGCTTGAGGCGTCATGACGAAGATGAGGTCGTCACCAAGCATTCCTTGCTCGCGCCAGTCCTTGGGTCCGCCAAGAAAATCGACCTTGGGCATTCCGGCCCAGTCTGCGTCGATCCAGAGCATGGCCCCAGCCAGTCGGTCCTCAATGGGACTGCCGGTATTTGTAGCGGCGCTGTAGAGCACATTGAGCTCGTGGAATCTCTGCCCGATGGTTACGGCGAGATCGTTAGGACAGTGCCCGTCCATCGGCGTGGTCGGCTCAAACCACAGCCCATGGATCCCGCTTTCGACATATGCCCCCATGGCCAGGAAGAACGCACTCTTGGCTTCGTCGGGAACGTCCTCTACTCCCGAGGTAAGAGGGTCAGTCGTACGTCGAAGAATCTGAAATGGTTGCACTTGCGAGAACTCCTGATTGGCCTGAGTAACCGCGATCCCCCAACCCGTCAGGCTCGGGCTGTCCTTTCCGGAGCTACCGGGAAGTGAGGGGGTGCGGAGTTCCATTAAGAGCGTCCGCCGATGATCTGCAGACACCCGGCCAGATACCAAATCTGCCGCACGTGGATCATCGCCTTGGCCGTAGCGTTCATACCCCACCCCGCTCCGCCGCTGCCTCTGCGTGCTGGCTGACCTGCACAAGCGCGGCCATGACCTGCTGGCAGGCGCGCGAAATGGCATCAGCCTCATTCGGGGTGATGCGGTTGTCGGCCATCGCTTCCGAGACCAGCTCGGCCAGGTCGCCCTTCGCGGCGGCAGCCGACAGCAGTGCGGTGATCAGGGTGCCGGACTCAGGTGCATCGACACGCTGCGCGATGAAACCGTGCTCCGCGCAGAGCGCATGCAGGATCCGGTAATCACCGGTGCGCGCCATCAGCGCATCCGCCTCCTGCAGGCTCAGCAGGTTGCGGTCAGTGTTCGGGTTGACCTTGCCGCGCAGGGTCGCGGCAGACATGCCCATCCTGGGCGCCAGGGCCTCACTGCCGCCCGGGTACTGGTGGACGGTGTCGTAGGCGGCATCAGTGACATTCATGGGCGGGTTACTCGATTGGAGACGGGGCGGCGACGGCGGCGCACCATCTGCGCCATGGACGAAATCAACTCAGGGAAGAAAGGGGCCGCTCTCCAGCTCCGTGCCCGCGGTCACCACACGCGCGGGATGGTTGGAGAGCGGCCGGAATCAAGATCACGCTGCCGCCTCTCGCCGGTCGTCGTTGGCCGCCGGCGGGCCGAAGACGTCCGGGCGCAGCAGATGGCGGGATACGCCCGTCGCTGCCTCGATGGCGAGGACGTGCACTGCCGGGACGACGCCCTTGGCGAGCCAGCGCGTTACCGCCTGTGGTTTCTGGCCACAAACGCGGGCCAGCTCTGCCTGGGAGGGAGGGCTCAGCTTGGAGATCGCGGATTCGACTATGTTCATGGCCGCGATCTAAACATGAAGTTGATATTTGAGTCAACTCAATGTTGATTGACCGGTGTCCGCTCACCCGCGACCATCAACAGATGGTTGATGAATCTGAAAAGAGCCTGTTCCAGCAACGGTTTGACGCCGTTATGGCTGCTATGAAGTGCCCGAACCGCGCAGCGTGGGGCCGAAAGATCGGTGTGGCGTCAAGTCAAACCCTCTACAACTGGTACGAGCGAGACCAAAAGATCCCCGAAAAGGAGCGCAAGAGGCTGGCCCAGTTCGGGATCTCGATTGACTGGGTCAACGATGGCGACGGGGCCATGAGTTTGCCCGGGGTCAGTGTCTCGCCTTCTGCGACCGCCGCCGCCTATGTTCGCGTCCAGCAACTTGATGCGGAGGCAGGGATGGGCGGCGAGATGATCAACGATGACTATCCGGAGGTGATCCGGGCAATGGACTTTGAGCCAGCCTACATCCGCTCGGTGGTCGGTTTCGTGCCATCGCCCGGCAGGCTGGTCCTGGTCACCGGCCGAGGTGACTCAATGATTCCGGTGATCCAGCCCGGTGAAAGCCTGATGGTCGATACTGGCATTGGCCACTTCGATGGCGATGGCATCTACCTGATCAACACCGGCAATGGCCAGCAGATCAAGGGGCTTCAAGATCGCGGGGACTCAATCTACGTGGTCAGCGCCAACACCGCGCTCTACCCCGCCTTCCCGCTGCCAAAGTCCGCACTGATTGGTGGCAAGGTGTACCTGCGAAACAGGATCGACAGGCTCAATTAAACAGGGATGACGATGAGAGTGCTCGGGTTCATGGCAGTCGCTATCGGAATGATCATGCTGCTCTTCTCTTGCAGCATGGATACGAGCGTGCCGACGGAATACGGTGGCCGCGTCAACAACATAGGCTTGATGCACACTCAGACACTCCTCGTGTTCGTGAGCCTCGGGGCGATCCTCATCGGCATGGTGATGTGGATCGCAGGCAGGAAGAGGCCCGCTTCGGAAGGCTCGAACGCTACCGACGTTCGTGTATCCGGCATTGAGGAAATCAAGGACATTGAGGCTCTCCTTTCTGGCAAGGCACGGACAGGAATTGTGCTTAGGCCGGATGATCCCAAGATGGTTACTTACGTGGCCCCTAACTCTCCGGCGTCCTTTGCGGGGGTAATAGCTGGGGATCGTTTGATCGAGATTGACGGCTTGTTTCCGACTATGGATCTCCGTGAGAACTCGGTTCTGCTAGCCGGTGATGATGGCTCTGAGGTTGCGATCAAGCTGCGACGCGGGAGCCAGGCGATCGAGCTGTCGATGAAGCGCGCCGCAGTCTTTGGGACCCACCCCGATCAGTCGGCCACCCGGCCGGTGCCTGGCGTCCCAGGGCAATCGAAGTCATCGATTGCAGGACTTTGGCCGTACATCGTGGTTCTAGCCATCGGGCTGGTGGCTCTCGCCTACCGGCTTCTGTTCTAGCCGCCCGCCTACTACCCATCGCTCCCCAAAACCGGGGAGCAACCAAAGCCCCGCTTTGCGGGGCTTTTTTTGTGGCTTCCGTTTCATGGAGCAAACCGTGGACAGGTCAAACCGCGGCCGAGTTGATCCTTCGTTGATAATTTTATCAACTTGATGTTGACTTCAATATCAACCTATTGTTTACTTGCCCCGTCGCCCAGCAACCCGTGCTGGACCGCCGGAGCCCGAGATGGACCACACCGCCCTCAATTCAGCTTCCCACCGTGCCCAGGCAACCTGGGAAAACCGCGAAGACCCGCGCATCGCCGCTGAGGCCGCCGTCGACAGCACGGCGCTGGAAGCCCTGCGGGCCGCACCGAACATGCTGGAGCAGACCTTCGGCTTCCAGTCGCCGGCCTTCTGGGCCAAGGCTGCCCGCCTTCTCGATTCCTGCCAGGACGCAGCCTTCGCGGCCCTGATCCGCGATGCCCGCGACGCCTACGTCAACGAGGAAGTCGAGGACACGGCCGACGACAAGGGCCTTTCCGCAAATGGCGCAATCGACCATCTGCTGGCGCAGGTGGCGGCATGAGCGCCACCGTCCTCCAGATCCTCGACGACGAAATCGAGGTGATCAGCCAAAGCCTCTCCCGCCACCGCAGCCGTGCTGACCGCACCGCCGCGCGTAAGGGCGAGCGCGACATCCACGCCGACCGGGTCTGCGATTGGGCGGAGTACCGCCGCGACCGGTTGCGCGCCCCACGGGCCGAGATTGCCCGCCTCATCGCCAGCAACCAGCACGCACCCGAAGGAGCAACCGCATGAACACCAACGTTCGCCAGATCCGCGAGTTCCAGGCCGTGCGCGATGCGATCGCCTGCACTGGCCTCAGCCCGGCGCCGCTGTTCCAGCGCCTCAATGCCGAGCAGCGCCGGGGCTATCGCGGCCTGTCCGTGGTCGACAACGCGCTGCGCTTGCGCCGCCAGTTCCGCGACGAGTTCAGCAACCAGCCCGACCCGGAGGCCGCATGAGCTTCGAACAGGCCATCCGGAAGGAGACGGTGCGCATGTCGCTGGAGTTCATCGGCTACGGCGCGGTGATCGGCTTCATTGTCGGCGGCGTTTCCGTGCTGATCTTCCAGGACATGTTGAAGGCGGTGATGTCGTGAGCCGCCGCCTGTCCTACATCCTCGCGCCGCTGGCCATGTGGGCGCTGATCTGCGGCTTCGCAGGGGCCGGCGTCCTTCTCGCTGTCGTGCACGGCAACTACCTGTCGCTGCTGATGGCCCGTGCGGTGCTGGCCGGTGCCGTTTACCAGACCACCTTGGAGTGGTTCCGCGCCGAGAAGGCGCTGGCCGAGCGCCGCAGCAGCATCCAGTCCCTGACCTCCGCCATGTCAGTACCGGCGGAAGACCTGCAGTAACCCACTGCCGGCCCGGCCGGCTCAACCGACGAGGTCCACATGTTCCACCTGAAGAACAACCCGGCGGCCGTTTCCAACGTGAACCTACGCATCGAGAAGCACGGCGATGAACGGCACTTGGCGGTCGACCTTTCCATCACCACCAGCACCAGCACCAGCAACCTGGTTCTGGACCACTTCGACAAGGAACTGCGCAAGGCCCTGTTCCGCAAGCCGGGCAAGGGCGAGCAGCAGTCGCTGCCGACCATCGGCGACCACCTGACCGAAATCAAGATCCCGAGCCTGGAGCCCATCAAGGTGGGCCACGAATTCAAGGGTTTCGAGCTGCAGATCGACGGTGAGCTGGACAGCACCCAGCCAATCTTCCTGGTGGACGTGAAGCTCAAGAAGTTCGTGATCGCACCGAAGGAAGGCGGCAGCGTGGAGCTGTCGTTCAAGGCCTCCGCCAGCGTCACCCCCGACGAAGTTGCCGAACTGACCGAAGCGCTGATCCGCGAAAACGTCGTCCTGACTCTTCAGCCCGGCCAGGCCAGCGAAACCACGCAGCAGGAAGACCTCGCTGCCTGATCCCCTGCCCTGTGCCCTCCCCCTGTGGCGCAGGGCTGACAGCCCGGAAAGACGGGCAACTCTCTACCCGCCCTGGAGCACAACATGACCAGCACCCCCCCGGCCACCGGCCGCATCCAGCTGTTCGACGTCGACAGCTCGCAGATCCACAGCATCGGCCACGACGCCGACACCAACACCCTCGCCATCTGCTTCAAGCGCGGCAGCGGCGCTGCGCGTGGCCCCGGCTCGGTCTACCACTACTCGAACTTCAGCGCCGAGGAATTCCAGGCGTTCAAGGACGCCGAATCCATCGGCAAGCACTTCGGCGCGTACATCAAGCCGTTCCCGGAGAAGTACCCGTACCACAAGGTCGCCGAGCAGCAGCAGGCCGCCTGACCGGACCCAGACGGCGGGGCTGCTGCAGCAGCGGGCCGCGCGGGAGACGTAACCCGCCCCAGCGAAAGCTCATGGGTAAACGAGTGGTGCGGATGCAACGCCGCTGACAGCCGGGAAAGACCGGCAACCACACCGCTGCAGCTCTCGGTAGAGCACCGGGTACTTAACCCGGAGGTTCGGGGACGACGGTCCCTCGGTTCGACTCCCGACAGCGGTACCAATTCCCACAACGCCGGCCATGCCGGCCGGAGATTCCGCCCATGAATGCCCAGGTACAGGAAGGCCAGCTCGTCCCCGAGGAGGGCATGGCCGCGATGATCAACCGCTCGGAGATCGAGCAGCAGATCAGCACCGCCCGCCGCTTTCCCCGCTCGCTGAAGAAGTTCCGCGACGAAGCCATCCAGATGGTCACCCTTAGCCAGAGTATCGCTGAGCAGTGCGTGTATGCGCTGCCGCGCGACGGCAAGACCATCGAAGGCCCTTCCGCCCGCTTCGCCGAGGTGATCGCCTCTGCATGGGGCAACAACCGCGCCGGCGCCCGCGTCATCGATGACAAGGGCGAGTTCATCATTGCCCAGGGCGTGTTCCACGACCTCGAGCGCAACGTCGCCATCACCTACGAGGTGCAGCGCCGGATCGTGGACCGACAGGGCCGCCGCTTCAAGCCCGACATGATCGGCGTGACCGCCAATGCGGCCTGCTCCATCGCGCTGCGCAACGCGGTGCTGAAGGGCGTGCCCAAGGCCTTCTGGGAGGACATGTACGTCGAAGCACGGAAGGTGATCATGGGCGACATCAAGACGCTGGCCAACCGGCGCGCTGATGCCCTCGCCCTCTTCCAGCGTTTCGGCATCACCGCTGAACAGGTCTGCGCGAAGCTGGGCGTGGCTGGCGTCGAAGACATCGGCTTGGAGCACCTGGTCCTGCTGCGCGGCATCGTCACCGCCATCAAGGAAGGTGACACGACCCCGGAAGACGCGTTTGCCACCGAGGGCGCTCCCGCCGCCCAGCGCAAGACGCTGCCGGCCTACACCGATGAAGCCTTCGCAGCGGCCCTGCCGCAGTGGGAGGCCGCCATCAAGGCCTGCAAGAAGACGCCCGACGCGATCATCACGATGGCGCAGACCAAGGGCACGCTAAGCGACGCGCAGAAGAATCAGATCTTGACGCTGGCCCAGAAGCCCGAGAGCGAGCAGCCGGCCGGCCCGGCAGTGGCTGAGGAGGTCAGCGAATGACGACTGCAATCGCACTCATCGCCGATGAGCGCCAGCGCCAGATCGACCAGGAAGGCTGGTCGCTTCACGGCGACGACCAGCATGTGGCTGGCGAACTTGCCTTGGCTGCCTCCTGCTACGCCATCCCTCCCGGTGAGCACTACTGCCCAGATCCGCCGGATTCGTGGCCCTGGGCTGTCAGCTGGTGGAAGCCCTCGCCCGATGACCGTGTCAGGGAGTTGGTGAAGGCCGGCGCCTTGATCGTCGCGGAGATCGAACGGCTGCTGCGGGCCGAGCAAGGCGAAGCGCAGGGGAGCGTTGCCGGCGAAGACGGATCTCAGCAGCCGTGAATGAACTGACCTGCCAGCGGCTGAAGAACATCCTGGATTACGACGAACTGACCGGGCTTTTTCAGTGGGTCGCACCTCCCAAGGTGCACCCAAGCCTGAAGTCCCATGTCGCAGGCGGGATCAGCAACGGCTACGTGGTCATCAAGATCGACGGCCGTAAGTACCGAGGTCATCGCCTGGCTTGGCTCTACGTCCATGGGAAATGGCCCTCTGGTGATCTCGACCACATCAACGGCTGCCCCTTGGACAACCGCATCGAGAACCTTCGGATCGCGACAAATCCGCAGAACCAGGCAAACCGTCGGCGGGACCGTGGGAAGGACACGCCCAAGGGCGTGAGGCGCCTCCCGAGCGGCAGGTTCCAGGCGCGGATATCGGTCAGCAAAGAACTTCATCACCTCGGGACGTTCGACACAGCCGAGGAAGCGCAGGCGGCCTACATCGCCGCAGCACGCAACCACTACCAGGAATACGCGAGGAGCGCATGAAAACTCTCGAACTTCAGCAGGGCACCGCCGCTTGGCACCAGCACCGCGCCAGCCACCTCAATGCCAGCGATGCGCCGGCGATGCTCGGTGCGTCCACGAACCACTCCCGCACCGATCTGATCCGCGAACTGGCCGCAGGCGTGCCACGCGAGTTCAGCGACTTCGTGCAGGAGCGCGTCATCGACCCGGGCCATGAGTTCGAGGCACAGGCCCGTGCTGTCGCTGAGGAGCTGATTGGCCAGGAGCTGTACCCGGTCACCGGCGTCTCCGGCAAGTACTCGGCCAGCTTCGACGGCCTGACCTTGCTCGAGGACATCGCCTGGGAGCACAAGCGCCTGAACCAGACGCTGCGTGAGGCCATGTTCGACGGCTGCACCGGTACCGACCTGCCGCTGATGTACCAGATCCAGATGGAGCACCAGGCGATGGTCTCCGAATGCGAGCGCGTGTTCTTCATGGCTTCCGAATGGCGCCAGACCTCCGGAGGCTGGGAACTGGTCGAGGAGCGGCACTGCTGGTATGTGCCCAACCCGGAGCTACGCGCACGCATCGTCGCAGGCTGGGCGCAGCTGGAGGCAGACGTTGCGGCTTTCGAGCCAGGCCCTGCCAGCGAGCCTGTACCCGTCGGCCGTGCGCCGGAGACCCTGCCCGCGCTGAGCATCCAGGTAACGGGCATGGTCACCGCCTCCAACCTGGCGGAGTTCAAGGAGAACGCGCTGGCGGTGCTTGGCTCGATCAACCGGGAACTGCAGTCCGATGAGGACTTCGCCGACGCCGAGAAGACGGTCACCTGGTGCAAGGGCGTCGAGGAACGCATCGAGGCGACGAAGCAGCAGGTTCTGGGCCAGACAGCCGACATCGATGCGGTGTTCCGCACGATGGACGACGTGGCCGCCGAGACGCGCAAGATCCGGCTGGAACTGGACAAGCTGGTGGCGAAGCGGAAAGAGGAACGCCGTACCAAGATCGGCAACAACGCTCGGCGCGCGGTGATCGACCACATCCAGGGAATCAACGAAACGCTGGGCGCGCATGCCGTGCCGATGCCGGCCACGCTGGTCGCAGATCTGCAGGCTGCCATCAAGGGCAAGCGTTCCTTCACCAGCATGCAGGATGCGGTCGACGCGGTTGCTACCAATGCCAAGATCACCGCCAGCCAGGCGGCCGACCGTATCCGCGCCAACATCGCCATCCTGGCTGAGCATCCGGACTACGCGACCCTGTTTGCCGACCGCGTGCAGCTGTGCGCCAGCAAGGCGCCGGACGATCTGCGCAACCTGGTTGCTGCCCGGATCTCCGAACATCGGCAGGCGGAGCAGGAGCGCCTGGACGCCGAGCGCGAGCGGATCCGCAAGGAGGAGGAGGCCCGCGCCCAGAAGAAGGCAGCCGACGACGCGGCGGCTGCAGCTGAGCAGGCCACCCAGGCGGCTCAGGCGGCACAGCCGGCAGCGGCCGAGCAGCAAACCGGGCCGGTGGCAGCCGCGGCAGCAGCAGCACCGGTGCGCACCGCGCCATCCACCTGGTCGACGGCCAGCGCCCCGGCGTCGAGCGCCGCGCCACGCGAAGTAGTCAAGATCAAGCTGGGCGACATCAACGCGCGCATCGCCCCGCTGTCGATCAGTGCCGATGGGCTGGCCATGCTGGGGTTCAAGCCGATCAACGCCACCGGCGCCGCGAAGCTGTACGACCAGGCGCAGTTCCCGGCCATGTGCCGGGCCATGATCGACGGCCTGCAGGACGCGGCCAACAGCTACCCGCTGGCCGCCTGATGGAACTCTGGCGCACCAGCGAACTGCGGGTTCTGCGCCAGATGGAGGGCCGCGACGCGATGACCGTCGCGGCTGCCCTCGGGCGCTCGCCCCGCGCGGTCCAGGACATGGCCCGCTGCCAAGGGATACCGGTACCGCGCCAGCCTCACGCCCGGTACTGGCCGGTCACCACCAAACGCCGCGCCCGGCAGCTCCGGGCCAGCGGCAACACCGTCAACCAGATCAGCGCCGCGCTGGGTGTTCCGTTCGGGACCGTGCGCCGCTGGGTCTACGAAGGAGCAGCAGCATGAGCGAAGTTCGACGCCCGTGCCCGACGTGCAACTGCGAAGCGCAGTTGGTCAGCGGCCGGGAAATCTACCCCCACCGTCCGGACCTGTACCAGAAACCGTTCTGGGCCTGCCTGCCTTGCCGCACGTGGGTCGGCTGCCACGCGGGTGGCACCCGCCGCCTGGGGCGCCTGGCTACCGACGTCACGCGCCGGCTGAAGATTGAGGCCCACGCGGCCTTCGATCCGATCTGGAAGGGCGGCCAGATGAAGCGCAAGCAGGCGTATGCGTGGCTGGGCGAGCAGCTGGGCCTGTCGGAACGCGACTGCCACATTGGCTGGATGAGCGATGAGGACCTGCGCCGCGTTGTCGAAGTCTGCGAAGGAGCAACGGCATGATCCGCCGCCGCCAGCTGTTCCGACATGAGCCGCACAACGAGATCTACGGCGACTGCCATCGAACCGCGATCGCTTGCCTGCTGGATATGGAGCCGTGGCAGGTTCCGCACTTCACACAGCTTGCGCACACGACTCCCGGATACGACTGGGAATCTGGTGTCGCGGCCTTCTTGGCTACGCACGGGCTTTGTTCTGTCGACGTCGTATTCGGACCAGAGAACGGCGTGGAGGGGATTTTCCGCTTCATGCAGAACCGGAACCCTCGCGCGTTCTACCTGTTGGGCGGCACCAGCCCAAGGGGCACGAACCATACCGTCATCTGCTGTGGTGATGGCTTCTATTGGGATCCACACCCGGATAGTGACTTCCTGGATGGTCCGCTCTCCCACGGCTTCTACGAGCTCACCTTCCTGATGCCGCTGGCAATGCAGATGCAGGAGGCCGCATGAGCAGCTGTCCCTTCTGCCGATGCGACCCGTACCACTACGAAGATGTAGGCGTTTGCTACGTGCCCGTGGCGATCACCTGCTGCGACATGGGTATCTCCCTGCACGCTGAGAAGAAGACCGAGCGAGCCGCTGCGCGCCGCATCCTCCGCCTGCGTAGCAGCCACTCGCCACGGCGCAAGGCCCGCGCCCAGAAGCTGCTGTCCCGCATGGAAGCTGGAGAGTACCCATGATCCGCCACATCACCCGCCGCGCGCCCAAGGAAACGCTGGGGTTTGCCTGGGGCCGGTTCCCCACCAACGACGGCAGCGCCGTCACCTGGCGCCTGTACCGCCGCGATCACCGCCGTGCGATGCACATGCACGTTCTGACCTTCTTCGCCCATGAGGACCGCGCCGTGATCGCCGGACACCTGCGTCGCGCGCGCCGCTACCTGCGCGACAAGGTGGATGACATCGATCTGGCTGCCATGGAGGAAGCCGCATGATCCATATCGGAGACTGCTTGGAAGTCGTGCGCCGCATGGCCGACAACTCGGTTGATGCTGTCGTGACCGATCCGCCCTACGGCCTGTCCTTCATGGGCAAGCGCTGGGATTACGATGTGCCCAGCACCGAGATATGGGCCGAGTGCCTGCGCGTGTTGAAGCCTGGCGGCCACCTGCTGGCCTTCGCCGGTACCCGCACGCAGCACCGGATGGCCGTGCGCATTGAGGACGCCGGCTTCGAGATCCGCGACATGATCGCGTGGGTCTACGGCAGCGGCTTCCCGAAGTCGCACAACGGCCCCTGGGGCGGTACTGCGCTGAAGCCCGCGCTCGAGCCGATTACCGTCGCCCGCAAGCCGCTTGCCGGCACAGTGGCAGCGAACTGGCATCTGCATGGCACAGGTGGTCTATGCGTGGATCAGTGCCGCGTCGATGCTGGCGGCGACGCTCTTGGCGGCGGTCGCATAAGCTCAACAGCTGATGGATGGGACCGGCCTTGGAAGCATGATCCGGATGCACTCTCTGCTGCCCATGCTCGTGGAGAGCAAAGCGTTGCCAAGGCTGAAGAGCTTGGCCGCTGGCCTGCCAATCTGATCCATGACGGCAGCGCGGAGGTTCTCGCCGCCTTTCCTGCAGCGCCTGGGCAGAAGGCCACCCTCAGCAACGGCGAGGGGAGTGCCAGATTCTCGACCGTCTATGAGGGCGGCCCGTTGCCCCGAAATGGCGAAGCCAGCCGGAACAGCGCGAATGAAGGAGCCGTTGGTTTCAAGATGCGGCCAGGTGCTCGCCGCATCGATGCCGGCAGTGCGGCGCGGTTCTTCTACTGCGCCAAGGCTACGCCCGAAGACCGCAACGACGGCTTGGACTCTGGCCAGGTGCCGGCTGTCTCCGCCAACGCCACAATGCGCGATTGCGAGACTGCCAACTGGCCGGCACGGAACGGGAACCACCACCCAACCGTGAAGCCAACAAACCTCATGCGCTACCTGTGTCGACTGGTCACTCCGGCCGGCGGCTTGGTGCTGGATCCGTTCATGGGCAGCGGCAGCACAGGCAAGGCTGCAGTACTCGAAGGTTTCCAGTTCGTCGGCATCGAGCAGGATCCCGTCTACGCCGCGATCGCCGAGGCGCGCATCCGCGTTGCGCAGCCTGGCCTTCCCTTTGGAGACGCCGCATGACCTACATCCACCCGAACGACCGCGTCTACGCGCTGGAGCGTGCCCTGGCCGCTGCGGTTGCCCAAGGCGAAGACCGCAAGGTGCAGGACGATCTGCGAGAGATCCTGGCCGAAGCCCGACGCGAGGCTCGGGGGTGAGCGGCCTGGTGCTGGTTCCGGCGCCGAAGGATCCGGGCGTTCCGTGTCGCATGCGGCAGCCGACGAAGGACGCCTATCGGCAGTGGCTTGCCCAGGCCAACGAGCGCATCGAGCAGCTGCAGGCCGAGGTAGCCGAGCTGCGCGCCGGCGGCGGCACCAGCACCACCCGGCCGGGCTTGGTTACCGACCTGGTCACCGCTGCAACTGCCCTCGGGCACCACGAAACGCTGCGCAGCAGCAGCGACGAAACCATCGACTACTGGCGCACGCGCGTTGAGCAGCTGCGCGCCGAACTGACAGGAGAGAACCATGGCTGAGATCACCCGAATCCGACGCCAGCACGCCAACAACGGCATGGCCGCCGGCGGCCGTCCGATCCGCATTCCCCGGTCGATCGACAGCGTGCGTTCGCACCTGAAGCGCCACCTCCTGGAAGAAGGCAAACGCATGCAGGACCTGGCCGACGTCTGGGGCTGCTCGAAGCACAACGTCTACGACCTGTTCTACCGCGACCGGCCTATCTCGCCGAACCACATCGAGCTGGCCGCAAAGATGCTCGGCCTGGACGAATTCGACACCAACGAACTGCGCCTGCTCGGGGCCCGCGAGGCCGGCTGGCAGATCGACACCAACTTCCTGCTGGAGAAGAACGCATGACCACCGACGACACGACGCAACTTCCGCAGGCCCAGGCGCGGCTGCTGGTGAACCAGCACGGCCTGATCAGCGGTGTCCGCTTCACCAAACAGACCCCAGACGTGGTGTTTGGTGATCCCGAAGTGGTTCGCATCAAGCCCAGCGGCGAGGTTGTAATCGCGGAGGGCGCGAATCTGGACGATGCAGCGCTCGCCTTCTGGCATGCCATCACCGAATGGCGCAGTACCGCCTCCCGCCCGACCCTGGCGGACGTGCAGCCCGGTGGGAGGGTGAGGCTGGCCACTGTGCTGTACGACCGCGCGCACGACCTGCTGGGAGACGCATACAACGCCGGCACTCACGGCATCGGCTACAGCCAACAGGCCATGGAGCTGCACGACGCGATCATCCCCGCCCATCCCTCCCCGGGTGGTCAGGATGCGCCGGTCACCGATGAAATGGTTGATGCAGCGTGCCGTGCCTACTACGACACTGCTGAGGATGCCGTCGCCGTAGACCATACGTGCATGGAGGCTGCCCTTAAAGCCGCACTCGCCGCCCGCCAGCCGTCCAAGCAACCGGATAGCGTTGCTCTGGGCGAAGCAACGGAATTCTGCACCGAGAAGGGCGACCGACAGCCGGTGGGGCAGTCCTTCCAATCAGGCGTGTCCGAATGGATGGGCCAGTGCTTCCTGCCGTCGCTCTACAGCAACATGACCGAGCGCGGCGACCGACTGCTGGAAGAGGTGTTGGAGCTGCTGCAGGCCCACGGCTATGACAAGGCGCGTGTGCCCACACTGGTCGACTACGTATTCGGCCGCCCAGTCGGCGAGCCGGCGCAGGAAGTCGGCGGCGTCATGGTCACCCTGGCCGGTTACTGCTGGGTGGCGGGCCTGGACATGCACGCTGCAGGGGACGCGGAGCTGGCTCGCATCACCCAGCCCGACGTGATGGCCAAGATCCGGGCCAAGCAGGAGGCAAAGAACGCCCTGCACTTCGACACGCCGCTGCCGGGCAGCGCCGACGCGCACTTGCCCGCGCAGGCCATGGACCTGAGCCAGTTCCGGGATGCGTTGGTATGGGCGGAAGACGCCGCCGACTGTTCGTCGCACCCGGACCACAAGGCCTACCGGTTCGCGTTCACCGAGCTGCTGGGCATGATCGACAGCAAGGCGGAGCGCAATGGATAAGCCAGAGATCATCGGCGGCGACGCCATCTATGAGTCGAACGAAAAGCTCTGCTCATTCTCGATGCGATGGGAAGTCGATGGCGACTACATGCGCTGTCGGATCTGCCAGCGGCCACAGCTGACCAGCTACGCACGCTACCCGTTCCCGCACGTTGACGGCTGCAAGGGCGCCCAAGCGCATGAGGCACATCCGTGGATCACGTTTGTGCAGCTGCTGGCTCCGCTCAGCCAGGAGGTGGGCAAATGAGCCTTCGCAACGAACTACTGCAGGTCATGCAGGAAGTGGGCGATGCAAAACGATCCAGCCCGCTGGAAGTAACTCAGGCTGGCGTCAAGGCGTTCGACTTCATCGCCAAGCGCGGCGGGTCGATCCTTGCCACGTTGGATGCGTTCGACCGCCTGCACCGGGAAACCCACATGCAGAAGGATCTGCCCAATGGCTGACCAACTGCTCACCGCTGCACCCAGACTTCGCAGCCAAAACAGGTCCACTTCGTTCTCGACCGCCCATTCTACCGGTCCCCATAGAGAAGACATCGAAATGCAAACTGCCGTCATCAGCAACTGTGGCAACTATCGCTACGTGCTCACCCGTCCGAGCGAGGTTGCGCGCCCCGACCGTGGCACGGCCTTGTTCCTGATGCTGAACCCCAGCACGGCCGATGCCGAGGTGGACGACCCGACCATTCGCCGCTGCCGGGGCTTCGCCAAGGCATGGGGCTGCAACGGCCTGACCGTCGCCAACCTGTTCGCCCTGCGTTCTACCGATCCGGCCATGCTGCTGTCGCATGCGGACCCGATTGGCCCGCTCAATGATGACTGGCTGCGGCGGCTCGCCCGCGAATACGGCGACGTGGTGTGTGCCTGGGGCGCACATTCAATGGCCGTGGGCCGGAGCATCGTGGTTGCGCAGCTGCTGAGGCAGGCTGGTGCTCGACTCTGGTGCCTGGGCACCACGAAGCAGTGGTTCCCGCGCCATCCGCTGTACGTGCCGGGTGATCAGCCGCTAGTTGAGTGGCGGGAGCCCGGCAATGGCTGACCTCCTGCAGGGCACCGACGCACCCGACTTCCGCGAGGTGGGGCACGTGCTGGCCAGCCTGTCGGGGGTCGACCTCGCCAAGGCCAGCAAGGCCACTGTACGCGCCTGGGAGGCCCGTGGCCTGGCCCTGATCGAACTCTCCCGTGGGGACCGGGCCGAAGCCGAGCGGATCATGGCCCCCGTATCGAAACGCCGCCGCCGCGGCACCAACCTGGCCGCCGCCGGCGCGCCGAAGGAGGAAGCATGAGCGATAACATCATGGCGAGCCCAACCCCGCTCGTCTTCATTCGGATGCCGGAGGTCCGGCGCCGCACTGGCCTGAGCAAGACCACCATCTACAAGCGGATCCATGAACGGACGTTCCCGGCTGCGGTTCCTCTCGGAGAGGGCATGGTTGCCTGGGTTGAAGCGGAGGTAGACGCCTGGCAGGCCGAGCGTCTGGCGGAGCGGTCGCCACCCGACCCAGAGGAATCGAACCTGTTAAGGGCGGCGTAGGCGGGGGCATCATTGGGGGCATGCGTCTTCAGCGACGTGTCAAACCACTTGCCCTATCAACAACTTGCGGGCTTCGTGGGATAGAGCCCACCTCCACCAACGAACGGTCCGTCAAGGACCGGAGAAGCCCGGAAATTCCACCAGCGTGGGTTTCCGGGCTTTTTTATTGTCCGCAGCAGACTGGGGCAATCCGTTTCAATCCATGAGACGGTGGGGGTATCCGACCGCACCCACTGAAGCGATACCCCCGATGCCTCTGACCGACGCAGCCATCAGGCGCGCCAAGCCCAGCGACAAGCCGCAGAAGATCACCGACGGCGGCGGCCTGTACCTCTACCTCACCCCAACCGGCGCGCGCAGCTGGCGCTGGAAGTACCGCATCGCCGGCAAGGAGAAGCTGCTGTCGATCGGCCTGTACCCGGATGTCTCCTTGGCTCGAGCTCGCGAGGCCCGCGACGAAGCTCGCCGGCTGCTGGCCAGAGGCGTCGACCCGGGCGCGCAGAAGAAGGCTGCTGCCCTCGCCCAGTCCGTCCTTGGCTCGGACAGCTTCGAGACCATCGCCAACGAGTGGCTGGTCGCGCGCCCCTGGGTGCCCAGCTATGCGGAGAAGGTCGAAGCCTGGATGACGAACGATGTATTCCCCTGGATCGGGTCACGCTCTGTAGCCGACCTCACCGCGCCGGACTTCCTCCGGGTGGCACGACGCATCGAGGACCGCGGCGCGATCGAGTCCGCGCACAGAATCATGCAGAACTGCGGCCAGATCATGCGGTACGCCGTGGCCACAGGCCGTGCCGAGCGCAATCCGGTCGCCGATCTGAAGGGTGCCTTGGCACCGCCGAAGGAGGCCCACCATGCGGCGATTACCGACCCCGTGCAGTTGGGAGGCCTGTTGCGCTCCATCGAGGCATACAGCGGCTCTGCCATCACCCGCTCGGCGCTGCGGCTGGCACCGCTGGTGTTCCTGCGTCCTGGCGAACTGCGGCATGCGGAATGGGAGGAATTCGACCTCGACGCGGCCGTGTGGACCATCCCCGCCAGCAAGATGAAGATGCGTGCTGCACACCTGGTGCCGCTGTCCAAGCAGGCGCTGCAGATCTTGGAGGACATCAAGCCGGTCACCAGGCGGCACAAGTGGGTGTTCTCTGGCGCCCGCGACCCCAAACGCCCGATGTCGGAGAACGCCGTGACCGCAGCGCTGCGCAACATGGGTTACGACCGCACGATGATGACCGGCCACGGCTTCCGCGCGACCGCTCGCACCATTCTGGACGAGGTCCTGCACTTCCGCCCGGACATCATCGAGCACCAGCCTGCGCACGCGGTGAAGGATCCAAACGGCCGGGCCTACAACCGCACATCGCACCTGCAGGAGCGCGTGCGGATGATGCAGGTCTGGGCGGATTACCTCGATGGCCTGCGCGATGGCAACGTGGTGAAGCTGCGGGCCGGATGACACCTACACACCCCGCCGCATCTGCTCCAGCCCTGCCCTCACCCACGCCTTGCGGGCGTGCTTCGGGCGGGGCTTGTTCACCGGCAGCGCCCGACTTGGCATATGCACTTCGCGATGAGCGAAGGCGGGCCAGAAGCCGGGAAACACGCTGGACAAGAGACGATGTCTGCGGCCAGCCGGATTCGGCTTGGCGCGATCCGCTAAAGTTGTCCCGTACTCGCCTGCATGAATACCTATGTACATAGCTGATACGGTTCATTTTCATGACGACTCCGAGCGTGACTATTACGCCGTATTGGGTCGCTATATCAGCGCGTGGGGCAGGTTCGAGAATGGGATCTATGACCTGCTGGCAGCTGCGGGAGGCCCATATCGAGAGATGCTCAAGAAGTTGGGCGAGCATTCTCTGCCCCCGGAGTTCAAGCCGGGATTTATGCCATTCAGCACTAAGATCAAGAACTTGAAAAAGTGCATAGAGGCTTGCCCTGCCCTTTGGCATCCACGGGACCGTGTGGCGGACCTATTGGAGTGGGCGGAGAATGAGGCAGCCGCTCGCCATCACCTGATCCATGGCGTCGATCAGATCTTTCTGAAGCGGTCGCCGTTCGCAACCTACATGTACAAGGGTGAGAATTCAGACCCGCTGTCCAGCAACGTTGCGCATGGGATGGACTTCACCATTGAGTCCCTGGCCGCGAGATACGACCGGGTAGGCGATGCCTGCATGAACCTCGCCGCACTCTATCTGGAGATTGCAGAGGCGATTGCCCAGCTAGGGAAAGAAATCAACCCACCCAGTGCGCCATCACAACACAACCAAACGGCGGCTTAGAAGGCTGGCGCACTGTGCATTGCAGTCAACAACTTAGATTGAGTGCAATTCAGGAGGCCTGAGTACAGGCCCCTAGTCCCGCAATGGGCAGACACCGTGTATTCGGGAACCTTTTCCGCTCACCAACCACGTAGCTCCCGGAGCCCTGCCCTCACCCACGCCTTGCGTGCGTCCCTCGGACGGAGCTTCGTCTCTACCGGCGGCTTGCGCAGCTCCAGCGCTTCCTTGATCCGCTCGACCTCCTTCGCTCCGGCCTCGGCCAGGCGCCGAGCCTGTTGCTGCTGCTCGCGGATTGGCGGCAGTCCGGGCAGTGGCGGGGGTGGCTGGATCGGGGTGCTGTCTGTCAGCCGGGCGACCGCCTGACGCAGCGGCATGTCGGGGTACAGCCTGGCCGCGCACCAGCGCTCGGCGTAGCGCTTGCCTTGGGCGATGCTGGCGGCCGGAACTTCCTTGATCTGCCACATCTTCCGGGCATCCAGACGCACGCGCACAGCGCCATCCTTGCCGCGTCTGATGTTGGCGATCTGTCGACCGCCCCACCACAGCACCCAGCTCTCCCCCATCTGGACCCAGCCAGACGGAACGGGAGCGGTGCGGAAGCCTTGGCAGCCGTGCGAGGGAAGCATAGCCGGAAGGATACTGCCGGCTGTCTCAACCGCTGCGACTTGCTCAACGGTCAGTCTTAACCGCTCAGCCTTGCATACCTCCGCTGCAGTACGGTTCCAAGAGCACTTGCAAGAGGTGGCCCGGCAAAACGCCGGGCCACCAAGCAGAGATCAGCAACTGGATGTCGAATGCAGGCTCTAGTAGGCAGTGCAGGTAATAATTACATTTACACCAGCACCTGAGTTGTCCGCACTTTCAGTGCAGTACATTTTCTGACTACTAGTCGGACCGGTAACGGTTGCCCCTAACGAGCTGACCCACTGTACGAACTTAAATCGATCAGCTGGATTATTGGTGAAGTCATAGTACGTCGTCTGGCCAATCCCGCCGGCCACCTTACCAGGAGTCTCTGGCACGAAATTTCCGGCAGCGTCGCGCACGGTATTGGGTTCGTGAGACAGCCTTTCGGTCGTCGGATCCATGATGGCGATGACCCTCGATCCATCCGGAAGGATCAGCGTTACTGAGACCACCTTGGGGGGCAAGCTCAACAGATGCTGATCGATCAGGCCACGCACTGCTTGGGTTACAAGATTGAGAAACGCAGACTTGGTGTGGGCTTGCGCCATCACCACTTCTCTCATCTGCGGATATTGCACGAACTCGTATGCGTTATTCGGAACTCCTGGGCCGGGTTCGATTACTATCTGCGAGCCCCAGACCTGTTGTGCCTTGAACGCATAATCCGTAAATGCCGACTCGGGAACATCCGGGAACACCTTTACAACGCTCTGGCACCCAACGCCGCCACCCGGAGGACAGGTATCACCTGGAGGTCCATCTTCCTTGGACGTTACAAACTTGGCGATGACTCCATTCTGACGATTGACATAGTACTTGTACCCCCAGAAAGGTGCCTCCTCGGCATTGGTATCAAGCCATGCCGTATTCTTCATCTGATCCAGACTGCAGCCGTCACAGGATTTCAAGGTATCTTGCGCATTTGCCGCCGCATGAAAACCTAAACCTGAAATCATCAGGACGCCAGAAACAACGAAACGCACTAGGACTCTTCCAAAGACCATGATGCTCTCCTTTGTCACCCCCAACCATGGAGGCCTCGGGGAATCTAGCAGAACTAGTACGACAGTGAACCGTCCATCCCCCACGCCCCCACGGCTACTGTGTCCCGCAACTCCATAGGGTGCAGTGCCTGTCCAAGCTATAAGCTCCCAAGGTCTTTCACCACCGCTTGCCCCTGCTGAAGGAACCCGATCAGCAGACGCCCGCCGGCGACCTGCCGGCCCATCTGCTCGTTGAGGTAGTTCGCTTGGAGCCGCCCGGCAGCCATCAGGTCGACCTGCAGCATGCTCGGCGCCACGCCTTTGAGTGGATCGCCTGGTGACGCGAACTGGCCGCCGATCGGCTGCACTGACGTAGCCTGCCGGCTGTCGCTCTTGGCGTAGGCCGTGGCCATCATTCTGCCGTTTCTGGGCGACCAACCGCCCAGGACAATCTCGGTCCCCAGCTGTTCGATAGGCAGGTCAGCCTCTGCGGCCGCCTTCTCATAGTTCAACGACAGTTGGTCCATTACAGGCCCCATCTCAGCAGAAAGCTGCTCGATGGAGAAGTCGGCCCGGAAGCTCGCCTGCAGAGCCAGCTCGTAGATCTTCAGGAAGAACTGGGCTCCACCTCTGGTGGCCAGTAGCACGTTGTGCTGCGGTATCAGGAGCACCTTGGCACCGGCAGAGTGGGCGCCAGTCAGGGCATCCTCCGCAAGCGTATCCACTGCAACGACAAGCTGGTCACGGCTGATCAGTACGTTGAGGATGCTCCTAGGGCACGTCCATTGGCCAGCCGTGACTATGGCCGGAGCCCTAACCCACTGTCCACTGCAGTTGAGCCGGCGCGGCGCTGCTCACGCGCCCCCCGGGTTGAGCTGCCTGCGGCCCCGGATCCGGCAAGGTCAGAATGCCCTCAACGCGCGACCGGCACCATCGGGCAACCTCTCCCTGTCGGGTCGGGCTGTCCCTACATGCCTCCCGAGGCCACGACCGGTCGGGCCACTCTCCGGACATCTGCGGTGCCGCTGCGGCGCTGCCTTGCCGCTCCAGGCGGAGTGACAGGCTCTGGCAGCAACCATGTTTCCTCATCAAAAAATGAACCCTTGATTAACATCACATAGATGCGCGCTGGGGGGAGCGCCTTCCGAGTCCGTTCTTCTTCAACTAAGAAATCGCAATCGCTCATCCAACGAATGGCTGCGTCAAGAGGTGATCCGCTTCGATACCTTCGAGTTGGGAGCAGCAGCATGAAGCTAGCGCGACAGATCCTGCTTATCGTCAGTAAAAAGAAAACTGATTTCACTGAAAATACCAAAAATTTCACAAAGAAAACATCTAAATGAAGAGATCGGGAAAATTACTTTCCATTTCATTAGTCGCTTTGACCGCGTCCATTTCCGCTGCGATCTATTTTTTCATACTTCACTCAACGAGTGATGCGGGCACCGTAGATAACCCTATAAAGACCACTCCGGCATCGATTGATGCCGACTATCACGATGTCAAAAGTCAAGCGCAACTCAAAGGTTACGAGGATCGCAAAAATAGAGTTTATCTGGAGGGCAATGCATTTCTCTTGAAGATGGACATTCCGGAGATGGAGGACGAGGCGACAGCTTATGTAGATGACCGATTGGCGCGATCTATGCGAGGAGATGGGCAGGCTAGCTACGAAATTTTTACGCGAATTTCGAGTTGTCGTCGGGCACTGGATCCTGGCGATAGCGAGGAGTACAAGGCGTATGCATCGGTAGGGCTGGGGGGGCAGTTTTCTGAGAGAGTCGAGAGGGAAATTGAGTTGTGCAAAGGGCTTAACTCTCGAGATGACATTACCTCTGAGAACTGGCTTGCTCTCGCTGCGGAGCAGGGCTCAATCGAAGCGCGTTTGATGTATGCACGCAACCCCCGTGAGGTGGTAGGGGATCTATCAAACGCACTAAAAAATCCCGAGGAAATTATTAACTACCGCACCAATGCGGTTAGATATCTTCAGGAATCTGTTTCGACTGGAAGCGTAGACTCCATGGAGGCACTGGCAAACATATACGATCGTGGAATTCTTGCGGAAAAATCACCCGAGCAGAGTCTTGCGTATTGGCTGGCCTACGATAGATTGAATCGAAACGAGCTATCGACAACGGCAATTAATAGAATTTCTGTAGACCTTTCGCCAGATCAGTCGCAGGCCGCCAGGGAGATGGCGGGTAAAATCTTAAATTCATGCTGCAAATAATATTTTAATTCTATCAACAGGGGTGCAATTCATGAATTTTGTTCGGAGCAAAAAATTTCTTGTCGTCCTGATTGCTTTGATAGGACTTTCCGCAATTCCGTTGCTGTACTCCCTCACTATACTTGGTCCTTCAATTGCGGTTTTCGGTCCGGTCAATTGTGATGCTTGCAAGGGTCAGAGGCCTGAGCCAGACGTTGCTACTAAAGCGTTTCTGCTGAAGTACATGCAGATCACCAATCGCGAGCGTAAAGGCACACATCTGGAGCCGATACAGACAGGAGCGAAGGTCATCGTATGCAACGGTTCGCATTGCACGACGTATCAAATGACCGACAGTAACGACTGGAATGGCACGACCCAAGAGGCCATTACTCAATCCCCGCGCTCCGGTGTCGGCTCTGGGAGCGGTCAAGGCAGCGGTCAAGGAGTGGGCAGAGGTGGCGGCGCAGACGTAGGCGGCGGCAGCTACGGCGGCGGTGGAAGAACCGGCACCGTAACGGTCGGACCAGGCGGACCGATTCCGAAGCTGCCTAAGGGATCACAAGAGATTTAACGACATGGAGCCATGAGGCGGCCTTCCTAGGCCGCCTCGCTCATTCGGTGTGTGGCTGCAGGCTGGCCAGATCGATGAGTGGATGGCTGCTGGCCAGCGAGACGCCGGCGATGGAGGCCTATCGGGTCAGCCGCGCGGTGAATACGCCGCGGAACAACCGCGAGGATCTCTTGGAGGCAGTCGCCCAGCGACTGCCTCCTTTCTGACGGTGCTGTAGATCAGCGATAAATCAGAGCCAGATGTAGCCCATGATCCCTTCATTCACTGGATACTTCACGCCTTCGCAGTTGGGGTCCAGCGTATCGAAGTGGTCTGCCCAGTTGTTCGGCTTCAGACCACCTCGCATGCAACGGTACAACGGCACGGTGCCCGGGAGCTGCGTCGAGGCGATGTAGCCCGTAATTGGCATCATGTTCGTGGTCTTCATATGGCCTTCGCAGTTCGGGTCCATCGAAGAGAAGCTATCCATCCAGTTATTATTGAGGCAGGCATACATCGTCACGCTGCCTTCGAATGGATAGTAGGAAATGAAGCCCAAAGTGCCTTCCTTCTTACCCGGGTGCTTCATTCCACCCGGAGTGTTCAGCGGCCGGGCACTGAAAGTGTCCTCCCTCCACCGCCATCTTTCGAGCTCGACCAACTGGACGCCGGCGGGCAAATCAGCTGCATGGGCATTCGCCTCTGCAAGGATCTTCGGAGACGCCCCCAAGTAGTCAATTTCCTGCGCGGACGCATTCAACGCCAGCGATCCAGCCAAAACGGCTACCACAGCAATCATCTTCTTCACATCTACTCCTTAGAGAATGGACGTACAGATTTCCAGCGGGCGTCTTGCCCGCACGTCGATTCTAGAGCAGGAAAATTTGTGCCACCGAGACATATATCGTATTTGGCGTGCAACACGGTCAAGTTCGAATGGTCACTCGCCAATGCCTCCTGGCGCCCTAGCCGAACCCCAGCGGCACCTCGGTCAGGTCCACGATGAAAATCGTGGCGTTCTGCGGCCCCATCGTTACGCCGCCCACCGGGAAGGTGTTGGTGATCAGGGTCTGTTGAGTCACCTGCAACCGCGAAAGGAAGATCCGGTTGTCGCTGGTCATGTGGAAATAGTTGGCGTTCATGGTGCACCGATCCTGCGATTGCGCGAAGTAGTAGAAGCGCGGCGACGGAATGGCAATGCCGATCTTCGTCCCGGGGAAAAACTGGCCGATCTCCACCGGAGGCCCTGGGACTGTCGGCAGCGCCACCACTTGGAGAACCCGTAGGCCCTTGCGTCTGGAGTCGTAGAAGACCGTGCCGATTTCGTTGCGCAGGCGCAACCCGACTGGACCAGTACCTTCTCGCTCAGAAGCATTGAACGTGTAGTACTCCAGCAGCTTATTCGGCGCGGCACTGGAGGCGTAGACATTGCACGTCACGCCGCTCTGGACCAGAGTGAATCCTGTGTTGGTCGATACGGAGTCATTGATGTATCGGCAGACGTGAAGGTTCGTCGTCCCGTTCGTCGATGCCAACACACCACTCGGAGACCATGAGGCAAACGGTGGTGATCTACCAGTCGATCCACCGGCAAACGAACCAGTGTTGAGTGTGCCTAACTTGGCCAGCTGCAGATTTCGGTAGCCAGAGCCGATCTGGATCTGTCCGGTCCCTTGGTTGCGAACGCGTAGTCCAACGGCCATCAGCTGTAGATTCCATAGTGAAGGGTGGTGCCGCCGACAGTTTCCGTAGTTGGTTTGCTCGGGAACATCTCCATCCTGACGTGGAAATTCACCACGTCAGGATCCCAGGCCCATCAGAATCGCACTGGAGTTGCATCCAACGAGGAGTTCCGCGTAATCCCTTCTCCCCAGGGCCGTAGGTTCTCAAACGTCAAGCCAGCTGAAGAGCAGGAGTTGCGATGCCCGACAGCGGTGGCTGGAACAACGCAGCCAATTCAGGTCCCACGTCAACGCTGAAGGCTACGCCCGGAAGCTCCGCATGCGTGCATCTTCGGGCTTTCTTGTTTCCGCCCAACCAAAGCGTGAAACCCGCCATCACACCACGCCGCAAAGCGGAATCGGACAAGCCATGTCGGCACTGAACATCGTCAGACGCTTTCGACATCACTAAACCAATTCAGAAATTTCCTACCTCCGCCCTGGGGGAGAAACGTCTGCGGATGCGTTCGCTCAAGGTCGCCATCGAGAGGAGCCCACGGGATACCCCACTCTCCACATCGAGTCGAGCCCCAGGCCCGGCCCATCCGCCGCACTTTTCACAAAGGAACTGTATCCATGCGTACGCCGCTTCGGGTTTCCCTTGCCAGTGCCATCACTCTGGTCCTGGCCAGCGCCCCCGCCTTCGCCCAACCCACCGAACGGGTATGGACGCGAGGCATGGCCAGCAACGAGCAGTACAGCAGTTTCATCGTCAAGTACCGGGACGGCAGCAGCAAGCGCGTCTCCGCCGACACCGCCCAGGACGCGCTGAAGAAGCGCCTCGGCGTCCAGCAGCGCAGCAAGCGTTCGATCGGCAACGCACCGCCAGCAGCCGCGTCCGTAACCCATCAACGCCGCATGGGCGGCGGGGCCGACGTGGTCACCACGGACAAGCCACTGGACCTCCCGGAAGCGCAGATCCTGATGCAGCGCATCGCCGACGATCCGGATGTGGAGTACGTGCAGCCGAACTACATGATGAGCGCATTCGCCACACCGAACGACCCACGCTACGGCGAGCAGTGGCACTACAGCAATCCGACCAGTGGCGCGCGCCTGCCCGGCGCGTGGGATCGCTCCACTGGCCAGGGCGTGGTGGTGGCTGTGGTCGATTCGGGCTACCTCAACAACAACGACCTGCAGGCCAACCTGCTGCCGGGCTACGACATGATCTCGTCGACCCGTCCGTTCAGTGATTGGCAGTGCATCATCGGCGGAATGAATCCCGGCTGCGGCGGATCCGACGATGGCGATGGACGCGACGCCGATGCCTTCGATGCCTCGGGCATCGCACACGGCACCCACGTCGCTGGAACGGTCGCTGCGGTGACCAACAACCAGATCGGCGTGGCCGGCGTGGCCTACAACGCGAAGGTCGTGCCGGTACGCGTACTCGGCAACCAGGGCAATGGCGGTTCCGCCGACATCATCGATGGCATGCTCTGGAGTGCCGGTATCAACGTGCCCAACGTCCCGGCCAATGCGAACCCGGCCGAAGTCATCAATCTCAGCCTGGGCGGCCGCCGCGCCTGCTCGCCGGCCGAGCAGGATGCAATCGACGACATCACCGCGCAGGGCACGATCGTGGTGGTCGCCGCCGGCAACAGCAATCTGGATGTGTCCGAGTTTGCTCCGGCGAACTGCAAGGGCGTGATCGCCGTGGCTGCCAACGATCAGGGCGGGCGACGCGCGTTCTACTCCAACTATGGCGCAGGCATCCATATCACCGCACCCGGTGGTGAAACCTGGTCCTGCCGCGCGTCCGTCGGCGAGTTCCTGCCGCTGGCCACGCCGCCTAGCCAGGCCAACTGCGCCCCGACCCGTCAGCATCCGGCGCAGGGCATCCTGTCCACGGTGGGTAACAACGCCTTCGACTTCATGTCCGGCACCTCGATGGCGGCGCCTCACGTCGCTGGCATCGTCGCGCTGATGCAAGCGGTGGCGCCGGTGCCAAAGACCACCGACCAGGTCAAGGACATCCTGCGTCGCACTGCGCACCCGATCGCCGCAGCGAACTGCCCGGGTGGCTGCGGGCCAGGCATCATTGACGCGGCCGAAGCCGTGAAGGCAGCCAGCAACTGATGGCATGGCGCAGTGGCCCGGCAAGGTCGCTGCGCCCTCTTCCGTTGCTCAGTTCATGTCCGCCGGCAAGCGGCATCGCTTCACCAGCAGCATGCCCAGCATCGGCGCCAGCGCGAAGGTGGCAAACAGCCACCGGGCCGCACGCGCGGTTCCCTCGGCCCCGCCCGGCTCGATCAGTCCCGCTGCATTGGCGACCATCCCGGCAAGCGCTGCCCCGGCCGCGGTGGCGAACAGCTGGATGGTGGTGATCGACGCACCGGCGCGCTCCTGTTCCTCCGGCGGTGCAGAGGTCAGAACACGTGTCAGCAGGTGAGGCCAGGCCAGGCCCACGCCGATCCCGATGACGGCCAGCGCCACGCAGATCGGCACCATCTGCAACCACGTACCGCTGCCGGCAGCCGGCACCCACAGCACCAGCCCGATCATGCCCAGCCATCCCAGCGCCGGGCCGATCATCAACGCCCGGTCAACGCCGCGCCCGCTGAAGCCGGAGCCGACCAACGACCCGAGCGTCCAACCGGCCGCCATCAACGCCGCGAGGTAGCCCGCAGCAAGCGGTGATTGCTGATGCAGCACCTGCAGGAACAGTGGCACGAAGACCTCGCCGCTGGTGATCATCACCACCAGCAGCGACATCAGCCCATACAACGCGGCCAGCCGCGAGCGGAGCCGGAGAGCGCCGGAAGGAAGCAGCGTCTGCTTCGCTCGGGACTCGATCCTCATCAGCACCACTGCGAGGAACACGGCCATCACGATGCCAATGAAATTGTTGACTGCGCTCGAGGATGTACTGCCTAGGGAGACACTGATGACGGCCAGGGTCAGCAGCAGGATCTGCAACCACGGGACCGAGGACCTGGCCGCAGCTGAAGACGATGCCTCCCTCTGCGGAAGGACCTTCGACGCCAGCAGCGCGAACAACACGGCAACCGCGGTGACCGACCAGAATGCGGCCCGCCATACGCCCCATTCGGCGAAGACGCCGCCCACCGCAGGTCCGATCAACGTCGCCACGCCCCACATCCCCGAAACCAGGGCCATCGCGCGGGGCCAGAGCGGCTCTTCGAACGCGAGCCGGATCATGGCGTAGGCCAGTGCGAACAGGAAGCCGCCGCCGACACCCTGCACCAGCCGCCCCACCAGCATCATCGGCATCGAGGTCGCGAGCGCGCAGATCACGGCACCGGCTGCGAAGATGAGCGTCGCCATTGCATAGCTTCCACGAGGCCCGGCACGTTCAAGCAGCTTGATCGACAGTGCCGACCCCAGGATGGACGCGACCACGAAGAGCGTGGTGTTCCATGCGTAGAGATCCAGGCCACCGATGTCCTCCACCACGGTTGGCAACATGGTGGTGGCGATGTAGACGTTGACCGCATGCAGTGCGACCCCGCCCGCCAGGGCAAGTGAGCGCACTGCATTGCGGCCGGACAGGAGATCGCCCCAGCGGGTGCCGGGGACGGCGATGCCTTGCTGTTCCATTTTCGTTCAAACCTATGATTCATGACCTGCAGCCCAGGGTTCACATGCAGGAAAAAGGGAACTGCCTTATAAAACCTCATGTATTGATGAGGTCAAGGAACCCCGGCCATGAAGATCGATGTCAGCGTTCCGCTTTCCGTGGGCGAAGTCGCGCGTCGCAGCGGGGTCAGCATTGCCACCGTGCACTTCTATGAAGCCAAGGGACTGATCCATGGCTGGCGCAACAACGGCAACCAGCGCCGCTACCGCCGCGACGTGCTGCGGCGCATTGCCGTGATCAAGGTCGCACAGCGGGCGGGCGTTCCTTTGGCCACGATCAAGATCGCGCTGGATGATCTTCCAGCCGAACGGGCGCCCAGTTCGAAGGACTGGGCAAGGCTGTCCAGCAACTGGCGCGACATGCTGAACGAGCGCATCCGCAGCCTGGTCCAGCTGCGCGACCAGCTCGACGGCTGCATCGGCTGTGGTTGCCTGTCACTGAAGGACTGTCCGTTGCGAAACCCTGGCGACCAGTTGTCACAACGCGGCGACGGCGCCGTCTTGCTTGAATCGGACGACGGCAGCCGGAATGGGTCATGATCCATTGCTGCACGCGGCACTGACTGAAACATCGCAAAATGAAGCGGCATCCTCCCCGCGTTGCTGCCCACTACCTACAGAAGGACCTGCGATGAGAACCGTGATCATCACCTCTGCCCTGCTCCTGGCTGCTTTTGCCGCGACCCCGGCTGCGCACGCGGCTGCACCCGCCATCGCGCCGCCCGGCACCGAAACACTCGAAGCCCTGCTGGCCTGCAAGGCAGGCTCCACCTTCAGCGAAGCCGAGGCTATCGATGCCCTGCAGGCAGCCGGCCTGGCCAGGAAGCCTGGTGGCACGTTCGAGCCGGAAACCACGCCGGTCGCCCTGTTCGGCGGTACCGTCACCCATGCCGACGTGAATGTCGCCGAGGGCGAGAAGAGCATCTTCGTCTACTTGAACGGTGTCGACCCGAAGCGCCTGGCCAAGACCTGGTCGGTGACCACGGTCAACGAATACGCCAACACCGAAGCACCGTCCTACGTGAAGCGCATCGACAAGCGCCACACCCTGCACGTGATTGCCGGTGACGATTACGAAGGTTATTCCGCTGCCGTGAAATGCCAGATCACACCGTGACTGCCTGACCCGCGCTAGAGCCAGCGCCGTACGCGCTGGCGGAAGGCTGCGTATGCCTCCGGAAAGCGGGCCGACAGTGCCCGCTCTTCCGGCATGATCTGCCATCGGTTGATGTACAGCACGAACAACGGCACGGCCAGCAGTGCGGTCAGGTTCTGCAGGTACAGCATGGCACCTGCCAGGACAGTGGCCTGGCCCAGGTACATCGGGTTGCGCGTATAGCGGTACACGCCGTGCGTGACCAGCATGCTCGACGTCGCTGGCCGCAGGGGGTTGACCGTGGTGCCCACGCGCCGGAAGGCCAGCTTCGGCAGCAGGTTCAATGCCACGCCGAAGGCCATCACCAGACCCGCAAGCAACTCCGGCACGGGTAGCTGCAGCGCCGCGCCCGGCTGCCATCGGCTGCCCATGTAGCCGATGGCGGCGCACAACAGCATCACAAGAGGCGGAGGAACACGGGTCTCAAGCCATCGCATCGCAGCCCCGCATTCATCCTGTTCACCCCAGTGTCACACGGGAATGCCTGAATCGCCCGGTTGGCGGCATTTCCGCGCTCCAAACCGACCGCCCGGTATCTTCCGCTTTGACATGCCGACCGCTAGAGTGGCGCCACCGCGCAGGAGGATCGTATGGCAACCACGGGCTTGGGCTTCATCGGCCGCACGACCCTCATCATCACCGTGCTGCTCACTCTGGGCGGCTGCGCGACGTTGCGCCAGTTCGGGCCGTCGGTGCAGGTGGCCTCGGTCACCCCCGGCCAGTACATCGCCCTGAAACGCGGCGACATCCTGACCACCGGCAAGCTCAGTTCGGCCACCATGGAAACCCTGCGCGTCGCCGGCCTCGACGAAGGCGTCTGCGCCAAGCCAGGCCTGCCCTGCATCGAGGCCATGGAAGGCAGCATCGTGGTGCGCGAGGAGGACAAGCGCTCAAGCCTGGCCGAGCTGTGGCTGCAGTATGCGATGACCTTGCCCGCGCCCAAGCGCGAGTACTCCACGTCAGGCCGCGCCAAGAGCGCGATCACCGAACTGGATGCGGACTTCCAGCCGCGCCTGGACGCGTGGATGCAGGTCGCGCGGCAGGCCTACGCCTACCTGTTCTTCACCGAGCGCACGGCCAACCAGCGCGGTTTCGAAGACCGCCAGACCCAGGTGCGCGACTACTACAACCTGGCCGTGCAGGAAGCCTCGGTACAGTTGTACAACGCCTATGCCACCGGGCGCGTGCATGGTGAAGCCAGCCACTTCCAGCTGGGCCGCTGGACGTTCGTGCTGGCGCCGTCGGGCCAAGCATCACCGCTGGATACGCGTACGCCCACCGAACTGGTGCCGGCAGCCTCGCTGTCGTTCACCGGCACGCTGCGCAGCGTGCATCGCCGCGATGGCTTCGGTGCCGAACTGGTGGCCGTGATGGATGATCCCGCCGCCACTACGGCCACCACGCCGCCGGCCACCACAGCCGCCGCGCAGGCCACCACGCCCATCACACAGAGCTGGAGCGAGATGCCGTCGCCATCGATGACGGTGCTGCTGCGCTTCTCCGGAAAGAACCTGTGGGAAGTACTGCACGACGACGAGCCGGAACTGGAGATCCACGATCCCTACCAGGTCACGGAAGTCACCCTGCATGGGCAGCAGGTGCCATTGGCCGCGAACTTCACCGCAGGCTACGCACTGTGGCTGGCGCGCTCCAATTTCAGCCACCAATCGCTGCGTTCGCTGTTCGGTGGCAAGGGCGGCATCGACACGCCGCATCTGTACATGATGCAGCCCTACGACCCGAACCGCCGCGTGCTGCTGATGATCCATGGCCTGGCCAGCAGCCCGGAAGCCTGGGTCAACGTCGCCAACGAGCTGATGCGCGACGACGAGATCCGCCAGGACTTCCAGGTCTGGCAGTTCTACTACCCGACCAACATGCCCATTGCGATGAGCCACGATGCGATGCGCCACACGCTGGATGAGGTGTTCAAGCACTTCGACCCCAGCGGCAAGGCGCAGGCCTCGCATGACATGGTGCTGGTCGGGCACAGCATGGGTGGGGTGATCTCACGGCTGATGGTGTCTTCTTCCGGCGACCACCTGGTAGAGACCCTGCTGGCGACCGCACAGATGACGCCTGCGCAGCAGGAGCTGCTGCGCACCAAGGGCGCGCCGGTGCTGACCTTCCTGCCGGAACCGGAAGTATCGCGCGTGGTATTCATTGCCACGCCGCACCGCGGTACCGATGTGGCGAGCACCCGCCTCGGCCGCTGGATCGGCCGCCTGGTACGGCTGCCACTGACCGTCCTGGAGGACGTGGCCACCATCGCCAACGACGGCAAGATCGATCGCAACGACGGCAAGCACGGCTACCAGATGAACAGCATCCAGAACCTGGACAAGGACGATCCCTTCGTGCGCGCCGTGGCCGACCTGCCGATGGCACCGAAGGTGCGTTACCACTCGATCATCGCGCGCGCCAAGGCAGATGGTCCGCTGGAAAAGACCGACGACGGGCTGGTGCCCTACTGGAGCTCGCACCTTCCGCACGCGGATTCGGAGAAGGTGATCGTGTCCGGGCACAGCGTGCAGGAAGCCACGCCGGCCATCGTCGAACTGCGGCGGATCCTGCATGAAGACATGCAACAGCACGGCGCCGTGGTGAAATAGCAGGGGGCGAATGAGGGGAAAACCCTCATCGCCTGTACGCATCCGCCCTTCTATGCTGGCTCCACTACCCCACTGGAGGTCCGCATGAACACGCAAGAGCCCAGCCGCCACCCCAGCCCCGATCCGGCCGAGCGCGACGCCTTCTTCCCGTCGCCGTACTCGCTGTCACAGTTCACATCGGCGAAGAGCGACCTGTCCGGCGCCGACTATCCCGACGCTCGCCGCGATGGCCGCTGGAAGGTGCTGATGATCGCTGCGGACGAACGCTATCTGCCCACCGCCAACGGCCACCTGTTCTCCACCGGCAACCATCCGGTGGAAACCCTGCTGCCGATGTACCACCTGGACAAGGCCGGCTTCGACATCGATGTGGCCACGCTGTCCGGCAACCCCGCCAAGTTCGAGTGGTGGGCGTTCCCGCATGAGGACAAGGAGATCGGCGGACTGTACGACCGCTACGAAGCCCGCTTCCGCCAGCCACTGCCGTTGGATGAGGTGGTGGCAGGCCTCGATGCCGCGTCGGACTATGCAGCCGTGTTCATTCCCGGTGGCCACGGCGCCCTTATCGGACTGCCGCAGAGTCGCGCGGTAAAGGCGGCCCTGCACTGGGCGATGGCCGAGCAACGTCACATCATCACCCTCTGCCACGGCCCGGCCGCATTGCTGGCCGCAGGCGTTGACGAGGCCGACGGTGGTTCGCTGTTCCGCGGCTACCGCATCTGTGCCTTCCCCGATGCGATGGACCGGCAGACGCCGGAGATCGGCTACATGCCCGGGCAGCTGCCGTGGTTCTTCGGTGAGCGCCTGGCGCAGCAGGGCGTGCAGATCGTCAACGACGGCATCGATGGCAGCGTGCTGCAGGACCGCCTGTTGCTGACCGGCGACAGCCCGCTGGCCGGCAATGCGCTGGGCAAGCTGGCCGCGCGCACGCTGCTCGACGCATTGGCCGGGCGCTGACTGGCGTGAGCGATCTGGTGCAGGCGTTGCTGGAACTGGAACGCGCCCGCTCACTGAGTGCGGTGGGCGCGGTACTACGCGGCATCTCTGCACCGCTGGGCTACGACCGCGTGCTGGTGTTCGCCACCGGCACGGGGTTGGAACGCGGTACCCAGCGCGTGTACTGGATCGAGGGCGACTGGTTCGGCGACGGCAGCACTACCGACCTCGCGCGCTACCTGCACGCCTGTCCGGTCAATCGCCACGTTCTGGACAGTGACGCGCCGTTCTTCTGGAGCAAGCGCCAGGGCGTTCGCGGCGAACGCTATCAGGTGGTAAAGCAGCCACGTGGTGAAGGCCTGCACGGTCTGCAGGTGCCGGTGTTCGGCACCACAGGGCTCGAAGGCGCGATCAGTTTTGCCGGGACAGCGATCGATGCATCGGCCAGCGCGCGACTGCTGCTGGATGCTGCTGCAGCTGCAGCATTCCGTGCCGCACGCCGGCTTTCCGAGACGCCCACCGAGCTTTCCGGAAGTGCGTTGAGCACGCGCGAACGCGAGGTGCTGCGCTGGGTCGCCGCCGGCCGTCGCCAAGCGGAAATCGCGGCCACGCTGGGACTTTCCGCCCGTACGGTGGAGAATCATCTGCGACGCGCGCGCCAGCGCCTGGGCGTGGCAACCACCGCGCAGGCGGTGCGTGCTGCCAGTCGGCGCGGCGAGATCGAGGACTGATCCGGGCAAGACACTTCCGGCGCTCTGGTTCGCGTGTTACACACGCCATGCGCATGTGCGCGATTGCAGAAAGCAAGGACGATGCTTATGAAACTGCAACTGGCCGCGATGGCCGCGTTGGTGATGGCAACGGCAACCCTGGCTCCGGTGGCGGACGCCAATGCGGGGGGACCGAAAGAAAATGTTTCGTGCGTGCCGGTGAAAGTGGACCACAACCGGGTCCACCAGCACTGCACGGAAACCTACACCGATGAGTTCGGCAACGTGTACGAAGCCGAGTACTGGATCGACGAGTACGGCAACCCTTACCTGCGCGACTGAGCCGGCAGGGGACTGCGCCGGGCCGTCCGCCGGGCCGGCGCGCATGCAGCAGCTGCCGCTCGGGTGCATGCTCTACCCGGGGGTAGTTGCACGACACCGCGCAGATGCGCGATTGCAGACACAAGGATGATGCCCATGAAACTGCACCTGGCCTCGATGGCCGCACTGATGTTTGCCGTGGGAGCTCTCTCCACGCCGTCCCAGGCCACCGCCGGCGGTGGTGGCGGTGGTCCGGAGAACACGAACTGCGTCCGGGTCAAGATGGGACCCTATTACCATCAACGTTGCGAAGTGACGTACTTCGACGAGGACGGCACTCCCTACATCCAGGTGTACTGGATTGACCAGAATGGCCAGTGGTACCTGCCTGCCGACTGAGCACCCATGACCTTCTGATCGCGCCCGCGCGATCCGCCGGGCGGGACCTTCACCGCCCGCCCGGCATCTTCCATCCGCCCATCCCGGCATATCGCCGACCCCACCGTCCATGGCATGCTTCATGAAACCGTTTTCATGGAATGGAGGGATTCCACGATGTTGTCGCGTTTCCGTCGCCCTGCGCTGTGTGCGCTGCTGGCGCTTGCTCTGCCTGCCGTCGCCTGGGCTGCTGCGCCGGTGCCACTGAAAGTGATGTCGTTCAATGTCCGTACCCCGGCCGATACCGAACCGGGCAAGCGCTGGCCGGACCGTCGCGATGCCATGGTCAAGGTCATCCTCGATGCACACCCGGCCGTGATTGGCACGCAGGAGCTGGTGAAGGAACAGGCCGACTTCCTGTCCGGGCATCTGCCCGGCTACCGCTGGTTCGGTGAAGGCCGCCGCGGTGGCAGCGGCGATGAACACATGGGCGTGTTCTACGACAGCAAGGTGCTGGCCATCGAGGAATCCGGCAACTTCTGGTTATCCGATACGCCCGAAGTACCCGGCAGCATCAGCTGGGGCAACCTGTACCCGCGCATGGTCACCTGGGCCCTGTTCCGGCGCCTGGACGATGGCCGCCGTTTCTACTTCATGAATACCCACCTGCCCTATCGCGACGAGGACGAACCGCGCCGGGTGAAGGGTGCCGAGCTGATCGGCAAGCGCCTGCAAGCCCTGCCTGCCGACCTGCCGGTGGTCCTGACCGGTGACTTCAACAGCGAGCCCGGCGGTGACACCTACAAGGCATTCACCCGCCTGCTGCAGGACACACGCACGCAGGTGAATGCACCGCAGGGACCACGCCTGACCTTCCACGACTTCACCGGCAAGGCCACCGTGCAGCTGGACTGGGTGCTGGTGCGCGGCTTCCATGCCCGCAGTTTCCTCACCGATGACCGCCGCATCGACGGCGTGCTGCCGTCGGATCACTTCCCGCTGGTGGTCGAGCTGGACTGGCCGAAGCACTGAATCTCTGCGGCAGCCGTGGCTACCGCGGCTGCCGCGACAACAGCCGGTACAACGCCAGGTGCTGGTTGCGCGCCTGGCAGATGCGGGCGCCGACAGCAAGGAACACGGCAACGCCGATCAGGCCCAGCCCCAGCATCGGATCAGGCAGTCGCAGGAAACCGATCGCAGCGGCCATCGTCGCCAGCACCAGCAGCACAACGACCGCCACCGAAAGGCCCGCGCCGGGTGGCCCCGGGTCGCCAAACAGCATGCGCTGGGTATCCCGCCTGTCATCACTCATCGTATGTACTCCCTGGAATCTGCCCCACTAGTTACACGGCGGACACGGCTTCCGGCAGAGTCAGAAACGTCACGACTGTGACAACGTCCACAGCACACGCCGCGCTACCCTGCCCCCGTTCCCGAACTGTGGAGAAAGGCATGGCACACCAGAGTCGCCTGGCCGGTTTCATCATCGATTGCGAGGGCATTCCCGCCGACGAAGGCGCCCGCTTCTGGTCCGCCGCGCTCGGCCTGCAGGCGCAGCCCGCCTATGCCGAAGACGGCGCCGAGTACGCCGACCTGCAGGGCGCGCCCGCAGGCCTGAACGTGGAGGTGCAACGCGTCAATCACCCTTCACGGGTGCACCTGGACATCGAGAGTGACGACATCGACGCCGAGGCCGACCGCCTGGAGAAGCTCGGCGCGCGGCGGATAGGCTTCGTCAAACGCTGGTGGGTGATGGAAGCACCGACCGGCCATCGCTTCTGCATCGTGCGCATGCGCGAGCGCGAGGTACCGGCCAATCGCTGGCCCTGAAAGAAGAAAGGGACGGAAGCCACTGCTTCCGTCCCCTGCGGTTACTGCACCTGCGCCACACTCGCCGGCTGCGGTGATTGACCCCAACCACCCAGCGCCTTGTACACCCCCACCACGCTGACGTTGACCTCGGACTCGGCCGCGGCCAACGCATCATCGGCTGCCAGCTGCGTACGCTGCGCATCCAGCAGGGTCAGGAAGTCCTCCGAGCCCTCGCGATAGCGGATCTGCGCCAGCGACTCGGCACGGCGAGCCGCCTGCGCCTGCTCGACCACGATCGCCAGCCGCGCCTGCTGCTTGGAATAGCGGGTCAGCGCGTTCTCGGTGTCTTCCAGTGCCAGCAGCACCGTCTGCTCATACTGTGCTGCCACGCCTTCGGCCTCGGCCTTGCTGGCACGCAGGCGTGCACGTACGGTGCCGAAATCGAAGGCCGCCCAGCTCAGCGACGGCGTCAGCGACCAGGCCTTGTTGTTGCCATTGACCAGGCCACTGGCATCGCCACCGAGGAAGCCAACGAATCCGGACAGCGACAGCCGCGGGAACAGATCCGCCGTGGCCACGCCCACCCGCGCGGTAGCGGCAGCAAGACGACGCTCGGCCACGCGCACGTCGGCGCGTTGGCGCAGCAGCTCGCGGGTATCGCCCAGCGGCAGCGCCTTGGCGAATGCCGGCACTTCGTGCGGCGCAAGCATGGCGGTCAGCGTTTCCGGACGCTGGCCCAGCAGAACCGCCAGGCGGTTGCGCGACTGCGTTTCGGCCACTTCCAGCAGCGGAATGTCGGCCTCGATCGCCTTCAGCCGGGCACGACTGCTCTGCACGTCCAGCTCGCTGCCGGCACCCAGCTCCCAGCGTGCCTCGGTCAGCTTCTGCGTCTCGCGCAGATTGACCAGGGTGTGCTGGGCCACGGCGATGCGCTTCTGTGTGCCGCGCAGCTCGAAGTAGTTGCGTGCCACTTCGGCGGCGATCAGTACCTGTGCGTCGGCCAGGTTGGCCTGCTCGGCATCGAGGTCGGCACGGGCGGCTTCTGCAGCACGGCGCTTGCGGCCGAACAGATCCAGCTCCCAGCCCGCATCGAAGCCGAGCTGGTAGCTTTCACTGAACACCCGCTGCCCACCCAGCTGCGGATCGGGTTGCTTGCGGCGATCGTAACTGCCGCCTGCGGTGACATGCGGCGCCTGGTCGAAGCGGCTTTCGACGAACACCGCGCGGGCCTGGCTGACGCGGGCCACGGCCACGCGCAGGTCCAGGTTGTCCGACAGTGCGCCGTGCACCAGCTCTTCCAGCACCGGATCATCGAACTGCGCCCACCAGCTGGCCACCGGCGAGGTGGTGCTGAACACCGGTTGCTGCGCACCCTGCAGCACCACCGGATCCTGCACCGGCGCCTTGTAGTTCGGGCCGACGCTGACACAGCCAGCCAGCACCAGGCTGGAGACAGCCATCGCCAACGTGCGGATCACCATGGCAGCACCTCACCCAGGTAGGTGAAGCTGCCGTTCGGACCTTCATGGCCGATCAGTGCCATCTGCACGCTGGAGCGCGCGCCTTCGCTGATCTCGATCTCGCCGTGGCCGCCGTTCATATCGGTTTTCACGTAACCCGGATGCACGGTGTTGACCTTGATCTGGGTGCTGCGCAGTTCATGCGCCAGCGCCAGCGTCCAGCTGTTCACCGCCGCCTTGGACGCGTTGTACGCGGGGATCTTGAAATCGTAGATGCCCGAGGTCGGATCAGCGTGCAGGGTCTGCGAGCCGAGCATGCTCGAAACGTTGACGATGCGCCCGGACTTGGCCTGCCTGACCAGTGGCAGGAAGGCCTGGGTCACCGCGACCAGCGCGTACACGTTGGTGTCGAAAGTGCGCTTCCAGGTATCCAGCGACTGTTCGGACGGCGCCTGTGCCGGGTTCTCGATCATGATGCCGGCGTTGTTGACCAGGATGTCCAGGCGCCCATGGCGCTGGCGTACCTGCTCGACCGCTTCGGCGATGCTGGCTGCATCGGTCACGTCCAGCTGGATGGCTTCCACCGGCAGGCCCTCGGCCTGCAGCTTCAGCGCCTGCTCTACGGCGGTCTCGCGCTTGCGGCCGGCCAGCAGCGTATGCACGCCGGCCTGGGCCAGCTGGCGCACGGTCTCGGCGCCGATGCCGCGGGTGGCGCCGGTGACCAGCGCGATCTTGTTCTGATGAGAGTTCATGGATTCTTGCCTCGTGAGGGGGAAGCCGCCGCCGGCCAGCGACCGGCGGCGACGGGGTTCCATGTCAGTGGTGGATGGTCGGCTCGCCGTGCTGCACCAGCTGGCCACCACCGTTGCGGGTGACGAACTTGCGCAGGGCCACGTAGAACACCGGGGTGAGGAACAGGCCGAACAGGGTCACGCCCAGCATGCCGGCGAACACGGTGATACCGGTCACCGAGCGCACCTCGGCACCTGCACCGTGCGACAGCACCAGCGGTACGGTGCCGGCGATGAACGCGATGGAGGTCATCACGATCGGGCGCAGGCGCAGGCGGCAGGCTTCCAGCGCAGCTTCAACGATACCCTTGCCGCCCATCTCCAGCTCTCTGGCAAATTCGACGATCAGGATCGCGTTCTTGCACGCCAGGCCCATCAGCACCACCAGGCCGACCTGCACGAACACGTTGTTGTCACCACCGGTCAGCCACACGCCGAACAGCGCGGACAGCAGGGTCATCGGCACGATCAGGATCACCGCCAGCGGCAGCGACCAGCTCTCGTACAGTGCGGCCAGCACCAGGAAGGCCAGCATGATCGCCACCGGGAACACGATGAAGGCGGCCTTGCCCTGGGTTGCCTGCTGGTAGCTCAGGTCGGTCCATTCGGTGGTCATGCCCACCGGCAGCACCTTGCCGGCGATCTCGGTCAGCTTGTTCATCGCCTCGGCCGAAGACAGCAGGCGCGGGTCGGCTTCACCGGCCAGATCCGCCGCCGGATAGCCATTGAAGCGCAGCACGGGGTCCGGGCCGAAGGTCTGCTTGATGGTGACCATCGAACCGATCGGCACCATCTCGCCGCGGTCATTGCGGGTACGCAGCTTGCCGATGTCCTCGACCGTTTCGCGGTACGGACCGTCCGCCTGCGCGATGACCTGCCAGGTACGGCCGAACTGGTTGAAGTCGTTGACGTAGGCCGAGCCGAGGTAGGTCTGCAGCGTGTCGAACAGTTCGGTGAGCTGCACGCCCTGTGCCTTGGCCTTGACGCGGTCGACCTCGGCATCCAGCTGCGGCACATTGGCCTGGTAGCTGGAAATCGGGAAGGCCATGCCCGGCGTCTGCGCAACGGTGCCCTGCATCGCCTGTACGGCATTCTGCAGCGCGCCGTAACCCAGGTTGCCACGGTCCTCGATGAACATCTGGTAGCCGTTGCCGTTGCCCAGGCCGAGGATCGGCGGCGGCATCATCGAGAAGGCGAAGCCTTCCTGCAGGCCGGCGATCTTCTGGTTGATCTCGGCGTTGATCTGCGCGGCGGTACGGCCATGACGCTCGGCGAACGGCTTGAGCGGAATGAACGCCACACCGGTGTTCGGCGTGTTGGTGAACTGCAGCGCGTTCAAACCCGGGAACGAGATGGTGTGGGCCACGCCATCGGTTTCCTGGGCGATCTTGGCGACCTTGCGCAGCATTTCATCGGTACGCGCGATCGACGAACCTTCCGGCAGCTTCACACCGGCAATCAGGTACAGCTTGTCCTGGGTCGGGATGAAGCCCGGCGGCACCAGCTTGAAGATCACACCGGTACCGACCAGCAGGATCGCGTAGACCACGAACACCGCACCACGACGGCCGAGGATGCGGGCCACGCCACGCTCGTACTTCTCCGAACTGGACTTGAAGAAGCGATTGAACGGACGGAACACCCAGCCGAACAGGCGGTCGATCAAGCGGCTCGGGCCGTCCTTCGGCGCTCCATGGGCCTTCAGCAGGCGCGCGGCCAGGGCCGGCGACAGGGTCAGCGAGTTGATCGCCGAGATCACCGTGGAGATGGCGATGGTGACCGCGAACTGCTTGTAGAACTGGCCGGTGACACCCGACAGGAACGCCATCGGCACGAACACGGCACACAGCACTAGCGCGATCGCGATGATCGGGCCGGACACCTCACGCATGGCCTGGTGGGCCGCGGCGGTGGGCGACAGGCCTTCCTCGATGTTGCGCTCGACGTTCTCCACCACCACGATCGCGTCATCCACCACGATGCCGATCGCCAGCACCAGGCCGAACAGGCTCAGCGTGTTGATCGAGAAGCCCAGCAGGTACAGCGCGGCGAAAGTACCGACCACCGACACCGGCACCGCGATCAGCGGAATGATCGACGCACGCCAGGTCTGCAGGAACAGGATCACCACCAGCACCACCAGCGCGATGGCTTCCAGCAGCGTGGAGACCACGGCCTTGATCGAGTCGCGCACGAAGATGGTGGTGTCATACACGGCTTCGTACTTCACGTCGGCCGGCATGGTCTTCTGCATCTCGTCCATCGTCGAGATGACCTGGTCGCGGATCTCCAGTGCATTGGCACCCGGCGACTGGAAGATACCGATACCCACCGCGTTCTTGCCGTCCAGCTGGGAACGCAGGGTGTAGTCACCGGCACCCAGTTCCAGGCGGGCCACATCGGCCAGGCGCACGATCTCGCCATCAACACCGCTCTTGAGCACGATGTCGCCGAATTCCTTTTCAGTCTTCAGGCGGCCCTGGGCATTGATCAGGGTCAGGAACTGGCTGTTCGGCAGCGGTTCGGCGCCGAGCTGGCCGGCCGAGACCTGCACGTTCTGCTCACGCATGGCGCGCACTACGTCACTGGCGGTCAGGCCGCGCGAGGCGACCTTGTCCGGGTCCAGCCAGGCGCGCATGGCGTAGTCACCACCACCGAAGATCTGCGCGTCACCCACGCCCGGAATACGCGCCAGCGCATCCTTGACGTGCAGACGGGCGTAGTTGCGCAGGTACAGGGTGTCGTACTTGCCGTTCGGCGAGGTCAGGTGCACCACCATCAGGAAGGTCGGTGACTGCTTCTGCGTGGTCACGCCCTGCCGGCGCACGTCCTCGGGCAGGCGCGCCTGCGCCTGCGCCACGCGGTTCTGCACCTTCACCGCCGCCGCATCCGGGTCGGTGCCCGGGCGGAAGGTGACGGTCATCTGCAGCACACCGTCCGAGCCGGCGACCGACTTCAGGTACATCATGCCTTCGACGCCGTTGATCGCCTCTTCAAGCGGCGTGGCGACGGTCTCGGCAATGACCTTGGGGTTGGCGCCCGGATACACCGTGCGCACGACCACCGACGGCGGCACCACTTCCGGGTACTCGCTGATCGGCAGGATTGGAATCGTGATCAGGCCTGCGGCGAAGATCACGATCGACAGCACCGCCGCGAAGATCGGCCTGTCGATGAAGAAACGGGAAAAGTCCATGGAGGAATTCCTGGGAAAGGCGTTCGGCGGGCAACAGCCTCCCCGCCCCTCGCCGAGATGACGAAGGCAGGGAAGGCTGCTGCTGGCGCCGGCAGCTAAGCGGGGACGCGGATCAGGAGACGGCGGATCAGTGGTTCAGCGCGGCGGTGGCATCGCGGCCCGGTGCCGGTGGCGCAGCCTGCGGCTGCATCGCCACGGCCTTGGCCTGCACCGGCATGCCCGGCATGAAGACCTTCTGCACGCCGTCGATGATCACCTTGTCGCCGGCGGCCAGGCCGTGCTCGACAATACGCAGGCCGTCGGCGGTGCGGCCGAGCTGGATGTCACGGCGCTGGGCCTTGCCATCCTTGTCGACCACGTACACGTACTTGCGATCTTGGTCGGTCAGAACAGCCTTCTCGTCGATCAGCAGGGCCTGGAACTGGCCGCTGCCGAGCAACTGCACGCGGGCGAACAGGCCCGGCGTGAACTGGCGATCGGCGTTGTCCAGCAGCGCGCGGACGCGGATGGTGCCGGTGCTGCGTGCCACCTGGTTGTCGAGGAAGTCGACCTTGCCCGAATGCGGGTAACCCTCTTCGCCGGACAGGCCGACCTTCACCGGCAGATCGCTGTCACGCTCGCTCGGGCGTTCACCCTTGCGTGCCATCTGTGCATAGCGAAGGAAAGTGCTTTCATCGGCATCGAAGTAGACGAACACGGTGTCCAGCGAGACCAGCGTGGTCAGCACGCTGGCGCTGTCGCCGGCGGTGACCAGGTTGCCGGCGGTGACCATCGCGCGGCCGGCACGGCCGTCGATCGGCGCACGCACCTTGGTGAACTCCAGGTTGAGGCGGGCCGCATCCAGCGCAGCCTGCGCCGCCTGTACGGCGGCACCGGACTGGTCAGCCGCAGCGCGACGCTGCTCGGCCGTCTCGGTGGAAATGGCCTGCTGCTCGGACAAGCGCTTGGCACGCTCGGATTCACTGCGGGCCAGCGTGGCCTGGGTGCGGGCGCGGGCCAGTTCGGCAGCGGCGCGATCGTACTCGGCCTGGTAGCTGCGCGCGTCGATGGTGAAGAGCACTTCGCCCTTCTTCACTTCCTGGCCTTCGACGTAGTTGACCTTGTCGATGTAGCCGGACACGCGCGGGCGCAGTTCAACGCTCTGTACCGCTTCGACGCGGCCGCTGAACTCGTCCCACTGGCTGACCTGCTTGACCAGCACCGGTGCAGCACTGACCTGCGGCGGCGGCGGTGCACCGGCTTCTTCGGCGTGGCCGCCGCTGCAGGCCGCCAGCACGGCTGCGGCGAGGATCGACACGCCGACCATCGCGATGCGATGGCCGAAACGATGTGGGGTGGAATTGGGGGAAGTCATGGCATGCATCCGTACGGAGGGGTGGTACAGCTAGATGAGAACGTGTTGCAAAAACAGGCGGCGTATCCTGCGACCTCAACCATGGTCGAGGTCAAGCGACGCCTGCGGTATCGCGCCACAGGGGAGGAACGTCCAGGTGCAGCAGGCCGCGCGGCAGTTCGGCATCACTGCTGTCGCAGCGGACGATGGCGCGGTTGTCGCGGCAGCCGTCGAGCAGGGAGACCACGCGACGGCCGACCAGCAGTGAGCTGGGCCACTCGATGCAGGCATTGGCCGCGTTGGCCGGCGTACACACCGGGCTGCAGACTTCCAGCATCTGCGCGCGCACGCCCAATGCCTGGGCTTCCTGGTGCACCACCTGCGCGTACATACGCAGCGCCGCAGTGGTGATCGAGGTTTCGCCGTAGCCCGCCCATGGCTTGGCATTGGCCGGGCTGCCGATCATCACGTAGCGGCGCGCATGCACGTTGTCCTGCAGCAGCGGCAGCAGATGACGCACCGCGTGCACGTGCGGCATCAGATCGGCCTGCATCGCGCCCAGCAGTTCATCGCCGTTGCGGTCAGTCACCCGGCCGCGACGGTAAGGGCCGCCCATTGCGGCGATCACTGCCGCCAGCGGACGCGGGCGATGCGCGATGCGTTCGGCCAGTGCGCGCGCCGAGCCGTCATCGCTGAGCGAACCCAGCAGCGTCTCCAGGCCCGGCTCATCGGCGAACTGCTCATGCAGCGCCGCCAGCCGGCCCGGGTCGCGACCGACCACCAGCACCGGGCTGCCGGCTTCCAGCAGTGCGCCAACCACGCCCTGGCCGACGGCACCGGTGCCGCCGAGGACCAGGACTTCGGGCGTCAGCATCCCATTCACGGGACATTTCCTCCCAAATCCGGGATAGTCCCGATTCGACGCAGTCGGTCGCCCTTGTGCGGGGCCAGGCGGATGGCACCGCCACGCTGCTGACGCATCGGCGCGGTAAACTCACGGAAGTCCTTGTGTACCAAGGAACTCGGGCGGACTTCAACGGTCATTGCCAGGTCCAGGGTGCTCTGGCCGGCGTTCCGGAGACGGGCAAGAATGTTGCGCAGGCTCATGGCGGACGGGCTCCAAATAACGAATGGCGCCACGATAGACCTCAAACCTTTACTTGATTAGTCCTGATTAAGGGGAATAATCATCCCGCTCCCGGTCCAATCGTTCTGTCACGATTGTCCCATCCCCGACGTCCAGGATCCCAGACCATGTCCCACGATCTCAACGAGACGCTGATCTTCGTCAAAGTGGTCGAGCAAGGTAGTTTCATTGCCGCTGCCAAATCGCTCGGCCTGCCCAAGACCACGGTCAGCCGCAAAGTGCAGGAGCTGGAAACGCGCCTCGGTGCGCGCCTGCTGCACCGGACCACCCGCCGCCTCGGCCTGACCGAAGCGGGTTCGATCTACCACGAACATTGCCAGCGCATCGCGCGCGAGCTGGAAGAAGCCGAGAGCGCGGTGAGCCAGCTGCAGTCCGGTCCGCGCGGCTGGCTGCGCTTCACCGTGCCCTACTCGATCGGCATCACCTGGATTGCACCGCTGCTGGGCCAGTTCCATGCGCAGTACCCGGAGATCCGGCTGGACATGCACATGGGCAACGAGAAGCTGGACCTGATTGCAGGTGAGGCGGACCTGGCCCTGCGCGTGGGTGCCCTGCCCGATTCCAACCTGGTGGCACGCAAGCTGGGCAGCCTGCGCACGCAGGTGTTCGCCAGCCCGGCCTACATCGAACGCTATGGTGAGCCGCTGCACCCGGAAGAGCTGCAGTTCCATCGCATCCTGGCGATGCGCAAGCCGTACCACACCGGCAACTCGCCGCGCTTCACCTGGCAGCTGGGCGAGAACGGCGGCGAGCTGCGTGACTTCCCGGTCACCCCGCTGATGACCGCCAACGACATGTCTGCGTTGAATGGTGCATTGGTGTGCGGCGAAGGCCTGCTGCTGACCGGCGATGTGATGGCCAAGCCGTTCGTCGAGTCGGGCATGGTGCGCCGCGTGCTGGCTGGCTGGACCGGGCCGGAAGTGGACTTCAACGCCGTGTTCGCCGGTGGCCGCCTGGTCTCGCCGAAGGTGCGTGCATTCGTCGACTTCCTGGTCGAGAAGCTCAACTTCGACGCCAATTACATGCTGGCGCAGTGCCCGGGCGCGAAGCTGGCGCAGCAGCAGAAGGAAAAGGAAGACGCGGCGCTGGAAAGCAGCGGCAAGCGGATTCTGGAGAAGGTGGCCGCTTCGGCGGCGTAACCGGGTTTTGTAGAGTCGAGCCATGCTCGACTTCGCTTTTGGAACGGCGCCGACCTTGGTCGGCGCCGTTCGGAGAAGCCGCGACCGGGAACGCTGTCGGTGTGCCGAGCAAGCTCGGCACCTACAGATAATGCCGCCTGCAAGGGCGGCATTTTCGTTCCGGCTACCTGGCTTCCGATAGATGCCGACCTTCGTCGGCGCCGTTCGAAAAAGCCGCAACCGGAAGCGCTATCGGCGTGCCGAGCAACGCTCGGCACCCACAAAAATGCCGCCTGCAAGGGCGGCATTTTCGTTCCGGCTACCTGACTTCCGGTAGATGCCGACCTTGGTCGGCGCCGTTTGGAGAAGCCGCGACCGGGAGCGCTATCGGTGTGCCGAGCAAGCTCGGCACCTACAGAAAATGCCGCCTGCAAGGGCGGCATTTTCGTTCCGGCCAATAGCCGGACCGGCTCAAGCAATAACGCGTAGCGTTATTGCTTGAGCGGAATCACGCGGATCTCGACGCGGCGGTTCTTGGCGCGGCCGGCATCGGTGCTGTTGTCGGCAATCGGGTACGACTTGCCGGCGCCCAGGGTTTCGATGCGCACGCTCTGCACGCCCTGGCCGATCAGGTACTGCGCGACCGAGTCGGCACGTTCCTTCGACAGGCGGTTGTTGACCGCGTCACTGCCGATGCTGTCGGTATGGCCGACCACTTCGATCATGGTTTGGTTGTAGTCACGCAGGGTGCCTGCCACGCCATTGAGCGAGCCGTAGAACTGCGGCTTCAGGGTCGCCTTGCCGAAGTCGAAGGTGATGCCGTCCGGCAGGTTCAGCATGATGTTGTCGCCCTGCCGCTGCACATCAATGCCGGTGTTGGCAGTGCGCTCGCGCAGTGCGCGTTCCTGGCGATCCTGGTACTGGCCTACCGCGGCGCCGCTGAGCGCGCCGATACCGGCGCCGATCAGCGCATGCTGACGACGCTCCGTGGCGCTGTCACCGGTCAGCAGGCCGGCGGCTACGCCGATGGCGGTGCCGATCAGCGCGTTGCGGCCGGTGCGGTTCTGCTGCTCGGTCGGGTTGCCGTACTGGTCACTCTGTACGTAGGAGCCGCCGGTGGCGCAGGCCGACAGGACGGCCGCACTCATCAGGGCCAGTGCGACGTTGCGGGTGGTATTGCGGATCATGAGGTTCTCCTTGGTTTCCGGTCGGCCGGCGGCCTGCGGGCGCAAAGAGAATAAACAGCCCGATGCGATGCCGGAATGATGATCGGGCACGTCGACAGGGCCGCGTTCAGCTAACTGACCGGATCGCTCAGCCCGCACTTTACCCCGCTCCCGACTGCCGGTAGGCAGCCAGCGCGGCATCGCGGCCAACCGCCAGATCCACCAGCGGCGTGCGCGGATAGCCCGGGGCATGTGCCGCCAGCAGCAACGGATGCTGCCACGGCGCGAAGCGCGCTTTCACCGGCAGCGCCCCCAGTTCGGGCACCCAGCGGCTGATGTAGCGGGCCTGGGGGTCGAACTTCTCGGCCTGGGTCACGGGGTTGAACAAGCGGAAGTAAGGTGCGGCATCGGCACCGGTCCCGGCCACCCACTGCCAGCCCATCGTGTTGTTGGCCAGGTCGGCATCGACCAGGGTGTCCCAGAACCAGCGCGCGCCATGCAGCCAGTGCGCGCGCAGGTGCTTGCACAGATAGCTGGCCACGATCATCCGCACCCGGTTGTGCATGTAACCGGTGTGCCACAGCTCGCGCAGGCCTGCATCGACGATCGGCACGCCGGTGTTGCCGCGCTGCCAGTCGTGCAGCTGCGCGGCACTCGGTGTGGCCCACGGGAAACGGTCAAAGCGCGGGTTGAGGTTGTCGGTCGGCGTCTTCGGGAAGTGATGCAGCAGGTGGTAGGCGAAGTCACGCCAGCCCAGTTGGCGAAGGTAGCCGTCGATGTCGGCGTCGGTGCCGGCACTGCGCAGCACTTCCAGCGCATGGGCAATGCGCCACGGTGCGATCTCGCCGAAATGCAGGTGCGGCGACATCCGCGAGGTGCCCACGCGATCTGGCAGGTCACGCTGCTCGCGGTAGCCGCGCAGCGCACCGTCCTCGAACACGGACAGCGCTTCCAGCGCACCGGCTTCACCCGGCTGCCAGTGCTCCCAGAAGCCGGTATCCCAGTCCAGCGTCGGTGCCAACTGGAGATCATCCAATGCCAGGCTGTCGACCGCGTGCGTCGCCAGTGCCTTCGGTGCAGCCTGCAGTGCGGGCAGGCGCCAGTGGCTGAGTACGTTGCGCCAGTATGGCGTGAATACCTTGTAGGGCTGGCCCTGCTGGGTGGCGATGTCCCACGGCTCGAACAGCAGGCCGCCATTGCAGCTCTGTGCGTCGATGCCCTGCTCGCGCAGCGTGCGCTTGATGGTGGCGTCGCGTGGCTGGGTGGCCGGTTCGTACTTGCGGTTCCAGTACACCGCCTCGGCGCCGGTCTGCTCGATCAGCAACTGCAGGGCCGACAGGCTGTCACCGCTGCGCAGCACCAGCGAGGAACCCCGCGTGAGCAGGTCCGCATCCAACGCGGCCAGCGAACGGTGGCGCCACGCATCGGAGGCGGCGCCCGGCACCCACTCACCCTCTTCGTGGGGCGCATGGATGTAGATCGGCACCACGTCGTGACCGGCATCCAGCGCGGCCTGCAGGGCCGGATTGTCCTGCAGCCGCAGATCACGGCGGAACCATACCAACGCTACCGACACAGACACCGCCTTCGTTGTTGAAGGCGGACATGATAGCCAGCGGCGGTGAAGGCGTTGCACGCAGACGCCGTCTGCTAGGCTGCTGGGCCGCTCCTCGTTGGACCCCGCCATGGATGAATTGCACGCCTCATTCGCCCGCTTCGGGCTGCTGCGGGCCCAGTACGAAGGTGACTGGCAGGGACCGTTCCCGCTCCCACCGTTGCTGGCGCGCTTCTACGCGCAGGTGGGACCGCTGGGTCATGAGATCAATGCGAAGGTGGGCAACTCCGGCATCACCATTCCGGGCCTCGATGTCTGGATACCGCCGCTGCGGCGTGTGTGGAGTCACCAAGCCGGTTATCGCTGGCATGGCATCAGCGGGGAGCCGATCGACAACTGGCCATCGAACTGGCTGGTGATCGCCGATCGCGGCGCCGATCCGTTCATCCTCGACCTGGATGACGGCCGTGTGCTGTTCAGTCACCACGGTGCGGGCCTGCTGGATGCCGGCGAGGTCACTACCGATGTGCCGACCTTGATGGCGGCTCTGGCTGCTGCAGGCACGGTGTACCTCGATGCAGGCGATGACCTCTACAACGACGAAGACGATGGTGGCATCCGTCCTGAACACCAGGAGGCAGCCGTACAGGCGGTGGCCCGGGTACTGGGCGACCACCTGCAGGCCGAGTCGTTCATCGAGACGTTGCTGAACTGAATCCACGCATGGCGTGGATCTACTTTTCGAAGCGCTTCATCGCTTCGCTGATCAGTACCCGCGCCTCGGCGGCGTTGCCCCAGCCATTGAGCTGCACCGGGTTGCGTCCCGCCGGCAGGTCCTTGTAGACCCGGAAGAACGCCTCGATGCGCTGGCGCTCGACCTCCGGCAGATCCTTCAGGTCGCGGATGCTGGCGTAGGTCGGGTCGACCTTGTCGGTGGGCACGCCGATGATCTTCTCGTCGTGCTCGCCGCCATCGATCATCTTCAGATAGCCGATCGGCCGGAAGCGCACGATCACGCCCGGATGCAGCGGTTCACGGGTCAGCACCAGCGCGTCCAGCGGATCGTTGTCGCCGGCCAGGGTGCGCGGCATCGAGCCGTAGTTGGCCGGATAGGCGACCGGCATCGACTGGAAGCGGTCCACATGGACCAGGCCGTCTTCCTTGATCTCGTACTTGGTGAAGCTGCCGGCCGGAATCTCCACCGCCAGATTCACCTCCTGTGGGGCCTGCTTCGGCTGGGCCACCAGGAACGGATGCAGTACGGTATCGGCAGCGGTCACCGCACTGGCCAGCAACAGCAGGGCGGCACCGATGGCGGCGAGCGGAAGGATGCGCCGGGGCGTGGTCATATGCGTCTTCTCACTCCCAGCAGCGGTCGGCACGACCCTTGGCGGTCTGTGCACGCGGGCAGTCGCGTGGCCTGATGCGACCTTCGGTCAGCTCCGTGCGCTGCTTGCCACCCTTGGCATCACGGCGCAGTTCGAAGGCATCGTAGAGACGGCCGGTCACCGTGCGTGCTTCATAGCGTAGGTGCTGCGGGTCGATGTTCAACACCTGGAACAACTGGGTGTCCTCGGCCACCGGATCCATCGTCCTGCGGGCTTCGTCGGAAAGGCGGTACTGCTTCGGCCCGGCCACGGTCACCACGTACTGCGGCGTCGCAGCCTGCCCCTCGCCACGACGGCCATAGGTGTGATCGTGGCCCTGCAGCACCAGGTCGACGTTGTGGCGGCGTACCACCGGCAACAGCACGTCACGCAGCGCAGCGTTCTCGCGGCCTTCGCGGGGTGAGTAGAACGGCTGGTGCAGCAGCACAATGGTCCACGGCTGCCGGTTGCCGGCCAGCACCTTGTCCAGCCACTGCGCCTGTGCCTTGGCGGTGCCGAGGTCGAGTGCCGAGGTGCCATCGACCACCGCCACGCGTACACCCTGCGCATCGAACCAGTAGCTGGTCTGCTGCGCGGCGGTGGCGCCGTTGCCCGGCAGCGCGAAGGTGACCGGCCAATGCTTGCCCAGCACGCGCCGCTCCTGCGGGGTATCCTCGAATTCCTCGAAGTACTCGTGGTTGCCGATCGCCGGGGCCAACAGCGTTTCCTGCGCCAGCCAGCCGGTGGCAGCAAACCACTCGCCCCATTCGCTGTCATCCATGTTGTCGCCGCCGCTGACCAGGTCACCGGCGAACAGGCTCATGCGTGCCTGCGGTGCGGCCTTCTGCGCGGCGCGCACTACACGGCTGACATGGCTGACGTTCTTGTTCTGGGTATCACCGAAGTACAGCAGGGTCAGCGGCCGATCGGCCGCGGCCAGCGTGCGCAACTGGTTCCAGGCGCTCCAACTGCCGTTGCCCTGCACGCGGTAGACGTACTGGGTATCCGGATGCAGGCCGCTGATGTCCGCGCGATGATGATGCGACAGCCCGTTCTCGGTCTGCAGCGCGCGGGTCGTTGCGCGCACCTGGCGGATGCCCTCGATGGCCGGCGAATCCCCGGCGAGAGCGATCTCGAGCAGCGGTGCCTGCACGCTGCCGTCAGTACGCCAGGCCACGGCGAAACCGTGGCTGGGATCGACCGCCGGCGAGGCGACGATGCGATCCGGCACCGGCGTCGCTGCGTAGTGGCGGCTGCCTGCTGGCACCTGGGTGTTGGGTTCGGCCGCTGCGAACGACAGCGACGGCAGTGCCAGCAGCAGGCCCAACGCCAGCGTGCGCATCACGCACTGCCGGCTCATGCGCCACACTCCAGCGGCAATGCCAACTGCTTGGCGATGCTCTCCCAGTCGAACGCCACCACGCCCTGGTCGTCATGCACTGCATATAGTGCACCGTGCGGGAAGCGCGCACTGGGTTGCTGCATCATCCAGATGCCGTCGGTGTTGGCCACGGTATTGCCCTGGAACGCGCCCACCGGCTTCAGCGTGTGCCGGTCGAACAGATGGAACACGCTGCGCTGCTTGCCCTGTTCGGTGGTGATCCACCAGCCGTCCTTGCCGCAGGTACGCAGGGTCACACCTTCAGCCTGCGCCTTGAACACGTCGCGACCGAACGTGGTGCCGGTGAAGCGTCCGGCCAGGGTGTAGACCTTGAACTCGCTGGCGTAGCTCTCATCCTCTTCGGCGATCAGCAGGCGATCATTCTCCGGATCGCCCCAGATCGACTCGACCACGCGCAGCGCACCGGCTTCGCTGGTGTCACCGATGCTGGCCACCAGCTTCGCCTCGACCTTCGCACCGTCGCGGGTCACGTGGTACTGGCGTACGCGCTTGTCCAGCTCGGCCAGCGGCGGCAGGATGTCACGCCCCTGCGCATCCTCGCCGTTGTCCCAGGAATCGGTGACGTAGACGCTGTAGCCATCGGCACGGCGGTCGACCCACAGCCCATACGGCTTGCGCAGGTCGTCCGCAGCGAACGTCGCCAGCGGCGCGAAGTCCGGCAGGCTCAGCACCTGCACGCGGTGATTGTCGCGCTCCACGATCCACAGCAGATCGTCGGTCACCGCGATGCCGTTTGGGCGGTCGAACTGCTCCGGTGCGGTGCCGCTGCTGCCGACGTCACGCAGGTGCTGGCCGGTGCTGCCGTCGTAGGCCACCAGCTTGTCGGTGGCCTTGGCGGTGGCGATCAGCCACAGCGCGCCGTCCGGGGCACGCCAGGCCGCCGGCGAATCAATGTTGTCGGCCGGGGTCATCGGCGAAAGGAAGGCCTCGGCGATGGTGGTCACCGCCCGTTCGCCGTTGGCCTTCGCTGTCGTCGCGGCCGAGGCAGGGTCATTGCCGGTGGCCGGCGTGCAGCCGGCAGCCAATGCTACCGCGAGCGCGACCGCCAGGACGGTGATGCCACGCCCCATCACAGTGCCACCTTCAGGCCGAGCGCGTAGGTACGACCGTATTCTTCCATCTGCAGGGTGCGCGAGCGCGTGCCCTGGTACAGCTCAAGCGGCTTGTCCAGCAGGTTCTGTGCTTCGAAATACATGCTCACCCGCGGGGTGAACTTGTAGTCCAGCGAGAAATCGAGCTGGGTGTTCGGTGCAACGTAGATGTCGAACGCCCGGCCCTTGCCGATGCTGTCCAGGTACTCGCTGCGGTATACCGCCGCCAGGCGTGTACTCACACCGTACTTTTCATAGCCGATGTGTGCGCTGTAGACATGCTTGGAGGCGCGCGGCAGTGTGAAGTCCTCGCCTGCACGGTCCTTGATGCCGGCATCGAACTTGGTATCCAGCCAGGTGCCACTGGCACCGACCAGCAGGCCATCCAGGCCGTCCGGCAGGAAGGCCAGCTGCTGCTGCCAGTTGAATTCCGCACCGCGCACGGTGGCCTTGCGGCCATTGATCGGCTGGGTCACGTCGAAGCCGCCATAAGCGGGATCATTGGTCCGCACCATTTGCACGATGTAGCCATCGATCGACTTGTGGAACAGGCCAAGTGAAACGATACCGGTGCTGCCGATGTACTTCTCCACCGACAGGTCGATGTTCTTCGACTCGTACGGATCCAGTTCCGGATTACCCAGGCGCACTTCCTCGTCGCCGCGGCTGTAGCCCACGCGTGGCGAGACATCGCCGAAGGAAGGACGCGATACGGTCTTGTTGGCCGAGGCGCGCAGTACCCAGTCATCGGCCGCGTCGTAGCGCAGGTGCAGGCCCGGCAGCACGTTGGTGTAGCTGCTGTTGGCCACCCGCGGGGTGACGGTGAAGCTGCGCCCGTTGGCGGCCACGTCCACCTGGTTGCCGATCGCCTTGAACTGGGTGTTTTCCACGCGCACACCGCCGATGATGCGCAGCGCGCCCACATCCCAGGTACCCATGGCGTAGCTGGCGAAGATGTCTTCGCTGGCCACGTAGTCCTCTTCCAGCGATGTCATCGCGTTGCCACCGGCATCCTGGGGACGGGCGCTGTACTGGCCGCCATTGGCCGCCCAGAAGGCACGCATCGCGGCCGAATCCATGCCGTCACCGAGGTTGCCGTGGCGGTGCTCCGGCGAGGAGGTGCTCCAGCTCGACAGCGCCACCTTCGGGCCGACACGCAGTTCGCGCTCGTCCACATTCACGTCACGGTCGCGCCAGCGACCCAGCAGGCCGAACTTGATGCTGCTGCTGTCGCCGTCGAAGCGCACGTTGACCTGCGCGCTGTGCTCCTTGTCGTTCACCTGCTTGGGTGAGAGCACGAAGCGGTCGAACGCGTAGTTGCTGTTGTCCAGCCACTGCGGGTTGTCGAAACTGTAGCTGGGCAGGCGGCTGCTTTGGTCCAGGGTGCCGTTGAAGGCCTTGCCGTTGAGCTTGAAGCGCGCCTCCATCTCGTCGTTCACGCGCTCTTCGGTACGGGTGTAGCCGATCCGGTAATCGACCACGGCGTTGGTCAGCTTGTTCTCGCCACCGAGACTGGCCGCGAAGGTGTTCTCCTTCTTGGTGCGGTAGCGCATGCGCTTGTCGATGGAATCTTTCGGCATTCCATCCAGGCGGTACTGGTCGGTGCCGGTCTTGACCATCTTCGCGTCGTCGAAGTTGAAGATCACGCGCTGGCGGGTCTCCGCATCGTCGAACTGGCTGTACAGCGTGCGCAGGTAGTACTTGCTGTCTTCATTCGGGCGCCAGTCGAGGTTGAGGTTGGCACCGATGCGCTTGCGCTCGATCTCGTACTTGCGGTGCTGCAGGTTGATCGCGGTGACATCGCCGGGGACGGCATCGTCCTCGCTGTCATACTCCACTTCGGTGTTGTCCGACTCGAACCTGCGCTTCTGGTAGTTCACGCCCAGCGCCACGCCGAAGGTGTCGTTGAACACTTCGCTGTAGTTGAAGGCAGCCTTGGGGCTGGTCTCACCGGACAACTGCTGGTGGCTGCCTTCGATCTTGCCACGCAGGCTGCGACCGTTGCGGTCGAAGGCCGAGGCCGACTCCACGAGCACGGCGCCACCGATGGCATCACCCGGCATGTCCGGGGTCGGCGACTTGACCACGCGCAGGCGCTCGGTGGAATCGGACGGAATCACATCCAGCGGTGCGGCACGGCTGGAATCTTCCGGCGTACCGATGGCGATGCCATCCACGCTGACGCTGTTGAGGTTGGCGTCCAGGCCGCGGATGACCACGAAGCGCCCCTCGCCCTGGTCGCGGGTCACGCTGATGCCCGGCAGGCGCTGCAGCGACTCGGCCACGTTCTTGTCCGGGTACTGACCCAGTGCATCGGAGGACACGGCGTCTTCGATCGCATCACTGCTGCGCTTGAGGTCAACCGCGCGGATCTGTGATTCGAGCTGGGCGCGCACTTCGATGCGGTCCAGGTCGACCGCGTCGGACGCCACGGCGCCGGTGGCGGCTACCGCCTGCTGCCCGGCCGCCTGCAGCGGGGCTGCGGCCCCCATCGCCAGGGTCAGGGTGATGGCAACGGCCAACGGAGTCTTGATATGCACTGGGAATCCCCATTCCTGTTAAGAATGGGTCTGCACGGTATGTCCGCAAGGTTGCATGGCCGTGACATGCGCCTGCACATTTCGCGTACCAGGGCCACGGCCCGGTTTGGGTTCGGCCCGCCGATCCGGCAAAATGGCGCCCTCTCTCCTTTTCCCCTTCCCGACCATGAAGATCGTCGAAGTGCGCCACCCGCTGGTGCAGCACAAGATCGGCCTGATGCGCAACGCTGCGCTCAGCACCAAGGATTTCCGCGAACTGGCCAACGAGCTGGGCACGCTGCTGGCCTACGAGGCCACCGCTGACCTGGAGACCGAGCCGCACACCCTGCCCGGCTGGGCCGGCCCGGTCACCGTGCAGCGCATTGCGGGCGCCAAGATCACCGTGGTGCCGATCCTGCGCGCCGGCCTGGGCATGCTCAGCGGCGTGCTGTCGCTGATCCCGGCGGCCCGTGTCAGCGTGGTCGGCCTGCAGCGCGATGAGGAAACCCTGCAGCCGGTGCCCTACTTCGAGCGTCTCACCGGCCGCCTGGAAGAGCGCGACGCGCTGATCCTGGACCCGATGCTGGCCACCGGCGGCACCCTGATCGCCACCATCGACATGCTCAAGCGGGCCGGTGCCCGCCGCATCAAGGGCATCTTCCTGGTGGCCGCGCCGGAAGGCATCGAAGCGGTCAAGGCCGTGCACCCGGACGTGGAGATCTACACCGCGGCCATTGATGCCCAGCTCAACGACAAGGGCTACATCCTGCCGGGCCTGGGCGATGCCGGTGACCGCATCTTCGGTACCCGCGTCGGCTGATCCGAAGAACCGGGGTCAGAGCCCTTTCGCCACGAAAGGGATCTGACCCCAACAGCGCAGGCCATCGCGGCCGCGTTGCGATTCTTCACGTGCTCTTGGCGCCGGGAAGCGAATGCTCCGCGCACCCGCCACCCTTGGAGCTCCCGATGAAAGCCTCTTTCCTGCTGGCCGCCGTCCTGCTGGTCGGCCTGCCCCTGGCTGCCAATGCCACCACTCCGCAGCAGCAGCGCATGGCCGACTGCTCGGCCAAGAACAAGGGGCTGAAGGGCGATGCCTACAAGACTGCACAGAGTTCCTGCCTCAGCGGCCACGCCGCCGACGCCAAGCCGGTCAATACGCAGCAGGAACGCATGCGCAAGTGCAACGCTGACGCGGGCGCCAAAAAGCTGGCCGGTGATGCGCGCAAGACCTTCATGAGCAGCTGCCTGAAGGCGTCGTAATGGTCGCATCCGGATGAAACGCCATCCACGCATGGCGTGGATCCACGGACATCAGTGAAAGGCCGGGCATTGCCCGGCCATGCCATTACCCCAGGGCGCGTGCCTTCAGCTCACCCTGCTCGTGCAGGGTCACGAAACGCCCCTTGTCATCCCTGCCAAGCTGCGCCAATGCCACCTGCGGGTCGTGGGTGAAGAACAGCCGCACGTTGCGCGCCAGCTTGTCTTCCAGGAACTGCCGCTTCTCGTCGATCAGCAGCTCGGCATTGCGGTCATAGCCCATGGTGATCGGCACGTGTACCCATGAGCGGCCCGGGATCAGGTCGGCACAGAACACCACGCCACCATGCGCACTTTCGCCTGCATGCGCGTGACCGACGATCTCGGCCAACATCAGCCCCGGTGTATGCCCGTCGCTGTAACTGAAGCGCACGCTGCGGCCGAGCGCCTTCGAGTACTCCCCGTCCACCACTTCCAGCCGGCCACTGGCCTGCAGCAGGCCCGGCAGTTCCGGAATGAAGCTGGCGCGATCGCGCGGGTGTGGCTGCACGGCGCGCTGCCAATGCTGCGCACCGACCACATAGGTTGCGTTGGGGAACAGCAGCTCGGGCTCGCGTCCTTCGCTCCATGCCGCCAGCAGGCCACCGGCATGATCGAAATGCAGGTGGCTGAGCACCACCACGTCGATATCCTCGTGCTCGAAGCCGGCTTCGCGCAGCGAATCGATCAGCACGTGCTGGCTTTCCTGCACACCGTAGCGTTCGCGCATGCGCGGATCGAAGAACGCCCCGATACCGGTTTCAAACAGCACCGTCTTGCCTTCCAGCGGGCTGGCAAGCAGCGCACGGCAGGCCAGCTCGATGCGATTGAGCTCGTCCGGTGCCGCCCATTTTTCCCACAACGCGCGCGGCGCGTTGCCGAACATCGCGCCGCCATCGAGGCGCTGCGAGTTTCCACGAATAGACCAGAGTTTCATGTGTCGATTATCGGCGCCGGCTCGTTAAATAATCGCTAGAAGGGAAACAGAAAACCCCGCCGGCAAAGGCGGGGTTTCGATAATCAGCCGGATTGCCGGCCCGCAGCCGGCACCACCGGATCAGTGTGCCGGCACCACCTGGGCACTGCCGACCGGATTGCGCGGGTCGCTGCCGCCGAACAGCTTGTTGGCCCTGCGGTCCCATTCCACGGTCTGCAGGTTGCCCCACACGTGGCTGGAACCGCGGCCACCCGCGGCGACATTGCCCGGCAGGTCGATCTTGTGGCCCATCGCCTGCAGCTGCTTCACCGTCGCCGCGTCGAACGCATCGTCCTCGGCTTCGATCAGGTCCGGCAGCCACTGGTGGTGGTAGCGCGGCAGTGCGGCAACCTGCTGCGCATCCAGGCCGTCGTCGTAGCCGAGGATGCCCAGCAGCACCATGGTGATGATGCGGCTGCCACCCGGGGTGCCCAGCACCACCACCTTGTCGGCGTTCTCCATGAAGGTCGGCGTCATCGAGCTGAGCATGCGCTTGCCCGGCTTCGGCGCATTGGCTTCATAGCCCATCACGCCGAACGCATTGGGCGTGCCCGGCTTCAGCGCGAAGTCGTCCATCTCGTTGTTCAGCAGCACGCCGGTGCCCTTGGGAATCAGCCCCGAGCCGTACAGCAGGTTGACGGTCTGGGTGGCGCCGACGCGGTTGCCGTCGCGGTCGATGATCGAGAAGTGCGTGGTCTCGTCGTCTTCCAGCGGCGTCGGGTTGCCCGACAGCAGGTCGCTGGGCGTGGCCTTCTCCGGATGGATGGTCGCCCGCAGGCCCTGTGCGTAGTCCTTGCTGGTCAGCACCTTCTGCGGGATCTGCACGAAGTCCGGATCGCCGAGGAAGAAGGTGCGGTCACGGTAGGCGCGACGCATCGACTCCACCACCAGGTGGGTGCGGTGCGCCGGGTCCATCTTCTTGATATCCCAGCCTTCCAGGATCTGCAGCATGCTGGCCAGCGCGATGCCACCGGACGACGGCGGCGGCGCGGTGGTGATCTTCCAGCCGTTGTAGTTGAACACGATCGGCTCGCGCTGCTTCACGCGGTAACCGGCCAGCTCTTCAGCGGTCCACTTGCCGCCGGCCTGCTTCACACCGGCCAGCAACAGCGTTCCGGTCTGGCCCTTGTAGAAGCCATCGAAGCCACCTGCGGCCAGGCGCTCCAGCGTCTGTGCCAGCTCCGGCTGCTTGAACAGGTCACCGCTGGCGATCGGCTTGCCGTTGCGCAGGTAGACCTCGCGCGTTCCGGGATAGCGCTCCATCACTTCACGGCGCGAGGCATAGCCCTTGGCCATGCGGTCGTACACCGGGAAGCCTTCGCGCGCGATGCGGATGGCCGGCTGCAGCGAGGTCGCCAATGGCAGCTTGCCGTGCTTGGCCGACAGCTCGACCAGCGCTGCGGGCAGACCAGGAATACCGGCCGACCAGGCACCGTTGACCGAACGATCACGGTCGAGGTTGCCCTGCTTGTCGAGGAAGGCCTGCGGGGTTGCTGCAGCCGGCGCGGTCTCGCGCGCATCCAGCATCACATCCTTGCCGGTGGCCGCATCGTGCAGCAGGAAGAAGCCACCACCGCCCAGGCCGGAACTGATCGGCTCGACCACCGCCAGCGTGGACGATACCGCCACCGCGGCATCGAAGGCGTTGCCGCCCTGCGCCAGGATGTCGATGCCCGCCTGGGTGGCCAGCGCATGGCCGCTGGCAATGGCCGCGCCATCGGGGCGCTCGGCACGGGCCGGGCTGTCGGCCCAGGCAATCGGGCTCAGCAGCAGGCCGAGCAGCAACAGGGGGCGGACGATCAGCGTCTTCATTCGGATGGGGGCTCCGCGTAGAGTTCGGGGTGATCGTGCTGCAGCTGGCGCAGCTTGGCCAGCAGCTGGTCTTCCGTTTCCACGATCTCCGGGTCCGGGTCGATGCACTCGACCGGGCAGACGACCACGCACTGTGGCTCGTCGAAATGACCCACGCATTCGGTGCAGCGCGCAGGGTCGATCACGTAGATGGTTTCACCCATCGCAATGGCCTGGTTCGGGCAGGCCGGCTCGCATACGTCGCAGTTGACGCAGAGCTCGTTGATTTTCAGCGACACGGCGATACTCCTCGCCCGCGCCCTGGGACAAAGGACCGGCCAGCGCGGGCGCGCGGGCCGGTCAGGTCATCAGCGGCGCCCTTGCAGGACGCCGCCCGGGCCATGCCGGAGCATGGCCGCCATGGCTCGGTATTACTTGGCTTCGACGAAAATGTACTCGGCACCGGTCGGCTGGATCGCAGCCTGTACGCGGGCGTTGTCGGCCGACTGGCCGATGAAGACGACGCGCACGCCCTTCATCGAATCCGGCGACACGTCCTTGAACACGGCCTGGATCATGTCAGCCATCTTGCCCGAGGCCGACGAACCGAAGGCCAGCATGTTGCCCGGCTGCACGCCACGGGCCACGGCCTGGGTCGCGCTCTCGGTCTGGCGCTCGTACTTGGCCTGGAAGTCCGGGTCCGATTCCGGCGAGAGGTAGTACAGGAACGGGCTGTTGGTGATGTTGCCCATGTTCTGGATCGCCACTTCCTGCAGGTACTTCTTCCAGCCTGCATCGTCGTCCTTGGACGGAGCGACCAGGGCCTGCTTGGCCTCGTCGACCGGAGCGGCCTCTTCCTTCTTGCAGGCGGTGAAGGCCAGGGCCAACGAAGCGATCAGCATCGCGCGCATGGTGGTGTTCATGGGTTTCCTCCCGGAATGGTGCGTGGTGTTGTACGTAATGGGGTGCGGGTACAGCGGGGCTTACGACTGTGCCGACTTCGCTTCGCGGACCTTGCGCAGGGCTTCGAGCACCGCGGCCGGCACGAAGCCGGACACGTCGCCGCCCAGGCGCGCGATCTCGCGGACCAGCGAGGACGAAATGAAGCTGTGCTGCTCGGCCGGGGTCAGGAACAGGGTCTCGACCTCGGGGATCAGGTGCCGGTTCATGCTGGCCATCTGGAACTCGTACTCGAAGTCGGACACCGCGCGCAGGCCGCGCAGCAGCACCCCGCCCTGGACCGAACGTACGAAATGCGCCAGCAGGGTATCGAAGCCGATGACCTCGACGTTGCTGTGGTGGGCCAGCGCGCCACGCGCCAGCTGCACGCGCTGCTCCAGCGGCAGCGCCGGGCCCTTGGACGGGCTCTGCGCCACGCCGACCACGACCTTTTCGAACAGCGGCGCGGCCCGGCTCACCAGGTCGATATGACCGTTGGTGATGGGGTCGAACGTGCCGGGGTAAACGGCGATGCGGCGATTGGCCACGGTCATGGGCGGTTGCAGATGTTCAGATGAGATCAAAGTGTAGCAGTGGCGCGGCGGTACAGGGCAAAGCGCACCTCGCGGGTGCCACCCTCGCGGTGCAGCAGCCAGTCCGGCGGCAGCACCGGCACGTGGCCGGCCGGCGATTCCAGGTACAGCCAGGCATCGGCGGCCAGATGCCGCGGGAGCTGGGCCAGCACGTCCTGCCACAGGCCGTCGGCGAACGGCGGGTCGATGAAGACCAGATCGGCCTGCTGCGCCGGCGCGCCCTGCAGCCAGCGCAGGGCATCGGCCTGCACGACGCTGATCTGGTCGCTGGCCTGCAGCTTGGTCACGGCAGCGGTCAGATTGCGTCCCAGCTGCGCGTCGCGTTCGACCAGGGTGGCGTGTGCGGCACCGCGCGAGACCGCCTCCAGGCCCAGTGCGCCACTGCCGGCGAACAGGTCCAGCACGCGGGCCCCACCGAGCCTGGGCATCAGCCAGTTGAACAGGGTCTCGCGCACGCGGTCGCTGCTGGGCCGCAGCCCCGGCAGGGTCGGCACCGGCAGGCGGGTATTGCGCCAGCGCCCGCCGATGATGCGGACCTGGCCGTCATTGCCGCCACGGCCGCTCATCGGCGCCCCCGGCGGGAGGTATTCGAGAATTTCAGCATGAGCGGGATTGTAGTTCGGCCGGGCTTTGCCCGGCACCCGCAGAAGCCACAGCAACGGCCGAAGCAACAGCAACAGCGGGCATTCCTTGGGATGGCGGGGTGGGTCCGGTTGAGGGGGGCGCTGCAAGTACATCCATGTAAGCTCGGTCGCCGCATCCATGCGGCTCACGCCCCCTCAACCGGCCCCACCCCGCCTTCGACAGTTTCCTGCGATCTGTCGGAACGTCTCTTGGGGTCAGATCCGTTTTCCTGCGGAAAACGGATCTGACTCCATTTGATGTATCGATATCTGACAGATGTGTCGACCAAGGTCGACACCTACCAACAGCCGCGTGAA
>NZ_JASJSQ010000119.1:0-13729 GCF_030236855.1 Stenotrophomonas maltophilia group sp. Smal13 | reverse complement strand
ACCCCGCAGCCAATGGCAGGCCAGCGCCTCCTCGCAGCAGGTACCGGCGATGGCGATCAGCCACCTGATCGACGGCGACCCCAGGACCGTCACCGGCGGCGCCTTCAGTCCGGGCCACTGGTTCCAGATCGATCTGGGTGCACCGACGATGCTGGCGGGCGCACGGATCACCTGGGATGTCTCCAATCCAGAGGGCTATTCACTGCAGACCTCGCTGGACGGCACACAGTGGCAGACCGCGTACACCATGGCCGATTCGCTGGGCGACGTGGAAACGCTGTACTTCGCGCCACGCCAGGCGCGCTACCTGCGGTTGGCCAGCCCGCAGCGCACGTCCGACTGGGGCGTTTCGATTTTCGAGATGGAGCCGCTGGACAGCACGCTCAGCGCACGCATCAGCGGTGTCGATGCAACGCAGGCGGCGGCGCTCTGGCAAGGCGGTGGCACCGTCGCGGTTCCAGCCAGAAAAGGTGGATCCCATACGCTCGAGATCATGCTGCCTCGCGCCCAGTCCACGGCCGGTCTCGCGGTCGACTGGGCCGATGGCGGGCGCGGCGCCGCCCGCTTGCAGGCGCAGGACGCACAGGGCCGATGGCAGGACCTCGCACACGATGCACAGGCGGCCAGCCATCGGCAGAGTTGGCTGGCTGCTGACACGGCACAACCTCTACGTGCATTCCGCCTGGCCGTGGACGGCGCTGCCCCGCAGATCGCGCGCCTGCGCCTGCTTGGCCCGAAAGCCGTGATGACGCCGATGAAGCGCTACCAGATCGCCGCCAGCGGCGCGCAGCGTGCGTTGTTCCCGGCGTCGCTGCAGATGCAGCAGACCTACTGGACTGCGGTCGGTGTGCACGCGGGCCGGCAGAAGTCGATCTTCGACGAATACGGCAACCTGGAAGCGTTCAAGGGTGCGCCGCTGGTGCAGCCGCTCTGGCGAAGCGCCGACGGGCGTGCTGCAGGTGCCGCCGGTCAGCCCGTACAGCACGCCCTGCGCGATGGCTGGAAGCCTATGCCTTCGGCCACCTGGTCGCCGCAGCCTGGGCTGGAGCTGCGCAGTGAGGTGTTCGCCATCGAGCGCGATGGCCAGCCGGTGACCTTCCTCCGCCATCGACTGCACAACACCGGCAGCACCCGGATCGACGGCACGCTCAGTCTGGTCGTGCGTCCGATGCAGATGAACCCGCCATGGCAGAACGGTGGGCTGTCGCCGATCCGCGAGGTCGCCGTCGAAGCCAACACGGTGCGCGTGAACGGCCGCACGCTGCTGCAATCGGTCACGCCGGTGGCTGCGTCCGGCGTTGCGCCGTTCGGGAAGGACGGCACAACGGAGATCACCGCGGACATCGCTGCCGGCGAACTGCCTTCCTCGCAGCAGGCACGTGACGAGCAAGGACTGGCCGCAGCCGCATTGAGCTACCGGATCCGCCTCGCGCCCGGTGCCAGCGATGCGGTGGTCGTGGCGTTCCCACTCGGCACCGCCGCTGCCGATGCCAATGGCGTGCTGCCCGAAGCGCCTGCGCTTGACCTGGCAACGCTGCCCCGTGATGCCAATGCAGCGTTCGAGACGCTGGCCACGCAGGCGTCCGCCGATTGGCAGGCACGCCTGGGCCAGGTCGGCCTGCGCCTGCCCAATCCCTCGCTGGTCGACATGCTGCGCGCGCAGGCTGCCTACATGCTGATCAACCAGACCGGCCCGGCCATGCAGCCCGGCCCGCGCAACTACAACCGCTCCTTCATCCGCGATGGCATGGCCACCTCGGCGGTGCTGCTGCGCATGGGCGAAGCCAAGGTCGCACGCGACTATCTGGCCTGGTACAGCCAGCACGGCGTGCACGGCAGCGGACTGGTCTCGCCGATCCTCAACGACGATGGCAGCGTCAACACCGGCTTCGGATCGGATATCGAGTACGACAGCCAGGGCCAGTATGTGGCACTGGTCGCCGATGTCGCCCGCCTCGATGGCGGTGCGGAGTCGGTGCGCGCGTACCTGCCGAAAGTGAAGGCGGCGCTGCGCTTCCTGCAGCAGCTGCGCGAGCGCACGCTGGTAGCGGGTTACATGGCTGACCAGCCAGCGCCGGAGCGCTTCGCGGGCATTCTTGCGCCGTCGATCAGCCACGAGGGCTACCCTTCGCCCACCCACAGCTATTGGGATGACTACTGGGGACTGAAGGGCTGGCACGACGGCGCGTGGCTGGCAGAGGCACTTGGCGACCATGAAACCGCCCGTTGGGCGCGCGAACAGTACAAGCTGCTGTACGACGCCCTGCATGCGTCGATCCGCGCAACGATGGCGTGGAAAGGCATCGACTTCATTCCTTCCTCCGCGGATCTGGGCGATGGTGATCCCACCGGCGTATCGATCGCGCTGGATCCCACCGGCGCGCAGAGCGTGCTACCGGCCGAGGCGCTGCGAACCACCTTCGCCCGCTATCTGGACGATGTGCGCAAGCGCAACCAGCCAGGCGCGCTGTACGCCTATACGCCCTACGAAATCCGCAACGTGCTGAGCTATGTGCATCTTGGTCAGCCCGAAGCAGCCGATGAACTGCTGCAGGGCCTGCTGCATGATCGACGCCCGCTTGAATGGCAGGTGCTGGCCGAGGTCGTGCATTCGCGGCTGCGCTTCCCGCGCTATCTGGGCGACATGCCGCACACCTGGATCGGCGCCGAGTACGGTCGCACGTTGTTCGGCATGCTGATGCGCGAGGACGATGACGCGTTGTCATTGCTGCCGGGCACGCCGCCGTCTTGGGTGGCCGGGGATGGGTTGGCGGTGGAACGCCTGCCGACCGCGTATGGCACGCTGCAGATGCAGGCGCGGCAACGCGACGGGCTGCTGACAGTGGTGATTGGCGAGGGGCTGCGCAAGGACACCGCCGTGCGCATGTGGTGGCCGAACCGGACCGCGCCGAAGTCTGTGCGCGTGGATGGACGCAGCGTTTCCGACTTCGATGCCGAGGGCGTGCGCCTGGCGAAACCGTTCCGGACGTTGGAAGCGGTCTGGTAATGCAGCCGAGCATGGCTCGGCTCTACAGAAATCAGACTCTGCGAGTAGATCCACGCCATGCGTGGATGCTCTTGTAGAGTCGAGCCATGCTCGACGCATCGCGCACCGCGCGAACTGCAGCCGAGCATGGCTCGGCTCTACAAAAGCAGCGGTAGCTGCCGGGCCATGCCCGGCGTCAGAGCGTCGGCAGCCCCGGCGGGTTGGTCTGCGACTGCGGCACGGCCTCCTCGGCCACATTCCATCGCTTCAGCGCCTGCGCATAGGTGCCACTGCCGATCTGGGTGTTCAGCGCCTGCGTCACCGCATCAGCCAGGCCGCTGCCCTTGCGCGTGGTCACCGAGATCGCCGCGGCGTTCGGCCAGCCCCCCGGGAACAGGCCCACACGCCGCACCTTGCCATCGCGCGCCGAATAGGCGCCGGTGGCGTTGGGCTCGAACGAGACATCGGCGCGCCCGGTGATCACCGCCAGCCGCCCAACCACGGCGTCATCGAAGTACTGGTACTCCACCGGCTTCAAGCCAGCGGCGATGTTCTGCTGGTCCCACTGCCGCAGGATCTGGTCCTGGTTGGTGCTGGCACCGACCACCACCTTCAGCCCGGCAACGTCGGCCGGCTTTTCGATCTTCTGGATCGGCCCATCAGTGCGCGTGTAAATTCCCAGCAGATCGTAACGGTAGCTGGAGAAATCGAACTTCTTCTTGCGCTCTTCGGTCACCGTCACGTTCGACAGCACCGCATCGTACTTGCCCGACTCCAGCCCCAACGGCCAGTCGGCCCAGGCCACCGGCACGATCACCAGCTTCAGGCCCAGCCCATCGGCAATCAGCCGCGCGATGTCCGGCTCGATGCCGACCACGTCCTTGCTGTCGGTACCATAGTCGGCCAGCGGCAGCTGCCCCGGATGGGTGGCCACGGTGAACGTACCAGGCGTGACAAAGCGATAATCGACCGGAATCAACGCCTGCGCCTTCGGATCGAGCGTGCCCTTCAGGATGGCGGTGTTCGCACCCACCAGGCTGGTCGCGGCCACGGTGCCGGCATCCGGTGCCTGACGCACGCGCGAATAGACGATGCCGGCGATGCCGATGACCAGCACACCCACGACCAACAGGGTGCTGCGCGAGGGGCGACGCGGTGCTGCAGGGCTCATGGTCTTCCTTCCGGGGTTACAGGGTCTTGGCCAGGAAATCGGCGGTGCGTTGCTGGCGCGGGCGCTCGAACAGCGCCTCGGGCGTGCCCTGTTCGATCACCCGGCCCTGGTCCATCATCACCACGTGGTCGGCCACGCGGCGGGCGAAGCTCAGTTCGTGGGTGACGATCACCAGCGTGGTGCCGGAGCTGGCCAGCTCTTCGATCACACTCAGCACCTCGGCCACCAGTTCCGGGTCCAGCGCCGACGTGGGTTCGTCGAACAGCAGTACCTTCGGTTGCAGGGCCAGCGCGCGGGCAATCGCGATGCGCTGCTGCTGGCCGCCGGACAGCTGGCGCGGGAAGGCATCGGCCTTGTCGGCCAGGCCGACCCGTTCCAGCAGCGTGCGCGCCTGCTGCGCGGCCTGCGCACGCGGCACGCCGCGCACCGCGATCGGTGCCTCGATGATGTTCTCCAGCGCAGTCAGGTGCGGGAACAGGTTGAAGCCCTGGAACACCATGCCCACTTCCGCACGACGGCGGCGGATCTCGCGTTCGGGCAGCTCGTACAGGGTGTCGCCATCGCGGCGGTAGCCGATCAGCTGCCCGCCGACGGTCACGTAACCGCTGTCGGCACGTTCCAGGTGGTTGATCAGCCGCAGCAACGTGGACTTGCCAGCGCCGGACGGGCCGATCAGCACCGTCACGCTGCCAGCGCGCAGGTCCAGGTTCACGTCTTCCAGCACCGGCTGGTCGCCGAACACCTTGCCTACGCCATGCAGCGACACCGATGCCCCCTCGCCCGCTTCAACCTGCGCGGCGATGCGCGGGCGATTGACCACGCGCGGTGCAGCCTCACCTGTGGCGCGCCTCGGTGACGAGACACGCGATACCGAACGCTCGCGCTGCAGTTGGCCGCGCGCAAAGCGCTGCTCCACGCGCCGCTGCAGCAGCGACAGCACGGTCAGGATCACCAGGTACCAGACCGTGGCCACCATCAGCAGCGGCACCACTTCCAGGTTGCGCCGGTAGATCACCTGCACGGTGTAGAACAGCTCCGGCAGCGCCAGCACGTAGACCACCGAGGTGCTCTTGGCCAGGCCGATCACATCGTTGAACGCGGCCGGCAGGATCGAACGCATCGCCTGCGGCAGGATGATGCGGCGCACCTGGCGACCGCGCGGCAGGCCAAGCGCGGCCGCAGCCTCGTACTGGCCATGGTCGACCGACAGAATGCCGCCACGGATCACCTCGGCCGAGAACGCGGCCTGGTTCAAGGTGAGGCCCAGCACTGCGGCGGTGAACACACCGATCAGCTGCGTGGTCGGGTACGAGAACAGGCTGATACCGGTGAAGGGAACCCCCAGTTCGATGGTGCTGTACAGGTAGCCCAGGTTGTTCAGCAGCAGCAACAGCACCAGCAGCGGGATCGACCGGAACAGCCACACATAGCCCCACGACACCGCCGACAGCAGTGGCGAGCCGGACACGCGGGCCAACGCCAGCAGGGTGCCCAGCGCGAAACCGAGGCCGGTACCGAGCGCGGTCAGCAGCAGCGTGCGGCCCAGGCCTTCCAGCACCGGGCGTGCAAAGAACCACTCAGCGAAGGTGCCCCAGCCCCAGCGCGGATTGCCCAGCACTGATTGCAGCCCGATCAGGATCAGCGCCAATGCCAGAAGGGTTCCGACCACCTGCAGCGGGTGCCGGGCCGGCACGATCTTCAACGCCGGGGTTGGCGCCGGGCGTGTGGCAATGCCATCCAGCGCGGTCGAAGGCGTGCTCATGCGTGGGCTCCGTGCAGCACGGTCTGTGATGGCACAACGGCTGGCGCCGATACGCCCAGGTGCTTCTCGAACGGCAAGTGGGCGATGGATTCCGGATCGGCCTCCAGATCGAACAGCGCGGTGTAGCCGTGGCTGAGGTACAGGCCGACGGCTTCAGGCTGGCGGAAGCCGGTGGTCAGGAACACCCTTCGGTAACCCTGGCGCGCCGCCTGGTCCTCCAGTTCCTGCAGTACACGCCGCGCGATGCCCTGGCGGCGCAGGCCCGGCAGCGTCCAGATGCGCTTGAACTCGGCGGTGTCCGGATCGCGGTGCGGCATGAAGGCACCGCCGGAGATCGCCACACCATCGCGCAGCAGCAGCACGAACGCACCAACCGGTGCCGCGAACGCCTGTGCCGGGTAGCGCTGCAGTTCCTCGCGGGGGCTGCCGCCGATGCGTCGACGCACGTCGGCGTAGCGGCTGTCGTACTCCTGCTCCAGGCCATCGAACAGCGGCCGCGCCAGTGGATCATCCACCGAGGTGTAGAGGAAGCGTTCGTTGCTGCTCATGCCACGTCCTTCACCAGATAGTCTTCAGCCAGCCGCGCCCACAGGCTGGCAGCGGGCGCGATGGCGGCGTCGTTGAATACATAGCGCGGGCTGTGCAGCGGTGCGCTGTCGCCGTTGCCGACGAACACGAAGCTGCCGGGCCGCGCCTGCAGCAGGAAGGCGAAATCCTCGCTGGCCGTGCGTGGCGCGAATTCGGGCACCACGTGTTCGCTGCCGAAGCCCTGCACGGCCACCTCACGGATGTAGGCGGTCTGCTCAGGGTGGTTGATCACGCTCGGGAAGCCACGCGGGAACTCGATCTCCGCGCGCGCGCCGAACGCGGCGGAGGTCTGCTCGGCGACCTCGGTAACACGGCGCCGCAGGGTGTCACGTACCTCGGGCAGGTAGGCGCGCACGGTCAGCTTCAGCTCCACTACGTCCGGGATCACATTGGCGGCCTGCCCGCCGTGGATCGAACCGACGGTGACCACGCCCATCTGCCGTGGATCCACATTGCGCGAGACAACGCTCTGCAGCGCCGTGACGATATGCGCCGCCGCCAGGATCGGGTCGACACTGCCCTGAGGCTCGGCGCCATGACCGCCCTTGCCGATCACCTTCAGCCGCGCCCAGTCCACCGATGCCATCGCCGGGCCATCGACGAAGCCGAAGTGGCCGACAGGCACGCCCGGCCAGTTGTGCAGGCCATAGATCGCATCCACCGGGAAGCGTTCGAACAGGCCATCGGCAATCATCTTCGAGGCCCCCGAACCGGTTTCCTCGGCCGGCTGGAACACCAACTGCAGGGTGCCGTCGATGCGGCCATGATGGGCCAGGTAGTGCGCCGCGGACAGCAGGATGGCGGTATGCCCATCGTGGCCACAGGCATGCATCAGCCCCTCGGTCTGGCTGGCGTAGGCCAGCCCGGAATCCTCGTGGATCGGCAGTGCATCGATGTCGGCGCGCAGGCCGAGGCGACGGCTGCCCTGCCCGCGCTGCAGCGTACCGACCACACCGGTGCCGCCGAGACCCGTGGTGACCTCATAGCCCCATTGCTGCAGCAGCTCAGCCACGCGTGCGCTGGTGCGGTGCTCCTCGAAAGCCAGCTCCGGGTGCCGATGCAGGTCATGGCGGATCGCGATGGCGGCCTCGGCGCGTGCCGCGATCTCCGGCAATACGCCCGTCGTTTGGGAATTCCGCCGGGCATGGCCCGGCGCTGCCGCGTATTCTCCGCTCATCGCCTTACCCTGCCTTCCGCGCCGGCTCGGCATCGGTCGCATGGTGGCTGGCCTTGTACGGCAAGCCCAGATGCGCGCGCAGCGTCTGCCCTTCCAGCTCACGCTGGTGGTAGCCGCGCGCCTGCAGGATCGGCAGCACCTGGGTCACGAAATCGTCCAGGCCTTCGCGCTGTGCCGCGAAACCGAGGATGAAGCCGTCGCTGGCACCAGCATCAAACCAACGGATCAGCTCGTCGGCCACATGCTCCGGCGTACCGATGAAATTTGGCCGTGGGCTCACCGCTTCCAGCGCCACCTGGCGCACGCTCAGGCCCTTCTCACGCGCATCCTGCTTGATGCGGTCGGTGGTGGAACGGAACGAATTGCTGCCGATGTCACCCAGCTCCGGGAACGGCGCGTCCGGATCGTACTGGCTGAAATCGTGATGGTCGAAGAAGCGCCCCAGGTACGCCAGCGCATCCTCCAGCGTGGCCAGTGCGGCGATCGCCTGGTACTTGGCTTCAGCCTCCTCCGCGGTGCGACCGACGATGGGGCCGATGCCGGGGAAGATCTTCACGTCGTTGCCGCTGCGGCCGTGCGCGATCGCCGAGTTCTTCACCTTCTGGGTGAACGCGCGGGTTTCTTCCAGCGACGGCGAATGGGTAAACACCGCATCGGCATACTTGCCGGCCAGCGCGATGCCATCGTCGGACGAACCGGCCTGGAAGATCACCGGCTGGCCCTGTGGCGAGCGCTGGATGTTGAGTGGGCCTTCCACCTGGAAGAAGCGGCCTTTGTGGTCGAGCCGGCGGAACTTCTCCGGCGCAAAGAACGTGCCGCTGTCGCGCTCGCGCACGAAGGCATCGTCATCCCAGGAATCCCACAGCCCCTGCACCACGTCCAGATACTCGTCGGCGATCTGGTAGCGCAGCGCATGCTCCGGGTGCGGCCGGCCATAGTTGCGACCCGAACCTTCCAACGGTGAGGTCACCACGTTCCAGCCAGCACGACCGCCACTGATCAGATCCAGCGAGGCGAACTGGCGGGCGACAGTGAACGGGTCGCTGTACGAGGTCGACAGCGTGCCGGCCAGGCCGATCTTCTTCGTCGCCGTGGCCAGTGCCGACAGCAGCGAGATCGGCTCGAAGCGGTTGAGGAAGTGCGGAATCGACTTTTCGTTGATGTACAGGCCGTCGGCCACGAAGCCGAAGGCGATGCCGTTGTCCTCGGCGGTGCGCGCAATGTCGATGTAGAACTGCAGGTTGACGCTGGCATCGGTTGGGTTGGACGGATGCTTCCAGGCATGCATGTGGCTGCCTGGACCCTGCAGCATGATGCCGAACGGAATGTGGCGCGGGGTCGTACTCATGGGAATCGCTCCTGCAGGTCAGGCCACCGCCGCGCGCGGCGCGGGCGACAGCAGTTCAAGGGATGTCAGGCGTGCATCAAGGTCGGCCACCGGCGCATCGAGGATGAACTCGCCCACACCGAAACGCCGGTGCAGTGCGTCCAGTTCGTCACGCACGTGCTGCGCATCACCGGACAACACGCTGGGGCGCGTTTCCTCGATGCGGAAGTCGGCCACGCCCACCTGGCGCGCATACTCGGCAGCTGCTCCGGGGCTGGGCAGGTTCACCGTCTGCCCGGGACCAAGATGCAGCTTGTAGACGCGCAACGCGCCGATGTGCCGGGCAGCGGCCTCGGCAGTTGGTGCGGCAAACGCCACCGTGGCCAGCAGCGGTGGCTGCGAGGAGACGCTGTGATAGGCGTCGAACGCAGCTTCGATGTGCTTCGGGTCACCATCGAAATGCGCGGCATAGACAAAGCGCCAGCCCAGCTCGGCCGCCTGCTGCGCGCTCTGGGGGCTGGCACCGAGCAGGAAGCGCTCCGGCGCCTGCTGCGGCACCGGTCGGGCCAGCGCCTCGGTGTCTGCCCCCGACAGATAGCCTTCCAGGTCGCGCAGCTGCTGGTCGAAGTCGGTAAACGCCGGGCGCCCGGCTGCCAGCGCCGCGGTCGAGGCCGGCAGTCCACCGGGGGCCTTGCCCACACCCAGATCCACACGCCCGGGCGCCAGCGCCGCCAGCAGGTTGAAGTTCTCCGCCACTTTGTAGGGCGCGTAGTGGCGCAGCATGACCCCACCACTGCCGATGCGGATGCGCCGGGTCTGCGCCAGCACCCACGCAGCCAGCACTTCCGGTGCGGGGCTGGCCAGCGTCGGTGCAGCGTGGTGCTCGGCAAACCAGTAGCGGTGGTAGCCCAGCTGTTCGGCGCGCTGCGCCAGCTGCAGGCTGTTGCGCAGCGCCTGCTCCGGCGAGGCACCTTCGGCCACCGGACTCTTGTCCAGCACACTGATCTGATAGCTCATGGTCGTGTCCTCGCTCAGGGGTGGGCCACGGGAATGCCGAGCAACCCGTTCAGCGCGGCCAGGATCGGCTCGGCACCGGAGATGTACTGGCGGTCCTGGTGCGCGCCACTGGCCAGTTCGCTGCGCACGCCCTGCGGCAACACCAGCTTGGGTAGTGACTGGTCCTGCTCACCGATCTCGGCGATCACCTCGCGGCGCGGCCGCGCGAAGCCGATGCGGCGTACATCCAGCTGCGCGTCCAGGCCATCGATGCTCGACAGCGCGCCCTCCAGCAGCAGGCTGTGCCGGCAGAAGAAGCGCTGGCCAGGAATCTGACCGTCCTCGAACTCACGGTCGAGCAGGAACAGGATGGGTTTGCTTGCTTCGTCCAACGCCACGGGAGTGTCCTCATCAGGGCCGGCAATGCGATGCCGCTTCGATATCGATGCTAGAGATGCCGGCAGCCGCAGCAGCGACGGCTGGCGACAATCGGCGGTCAGATCCGGCCACGCAGATGCGGCGTAGCCATAAGCAAAGCGCCGCCGGTTATGGCGTCAGGCAATACGTCGCAGCGGCGCCGCTACCGCAAGCGCCTGTGTGGCCAGATGCCCCGCTGCACGTTCTGTTGCCAGTTCGACGCGCGCCTGCAAAGCCGCACTGCTGATGTGCTCGCCCTCGAAGTCGGCCGGTGTGGCATACACCCCGATCGGCAGCGTGTGCGCCTGCAGGAAACTGAACAACGGCCGCAGCTGGTGGTCGATCACCAGCGCATGTCGCTCGCTGCCGCCGGTGGCTGCCAGCAGTACCGGCGTATCCACCAGCGCCTCCAGCTCGATGAAGTCGACCAGGTGCTTGAACAAGCCGGGATACGAGCCACGATAGACCGGCGCGGCGACCACCAGCAGCTCCGCCGCTTCGATGGTCTGCAGTGCCCGTTCCACCGCCGGCTCCGCCTCGCCACGCGACAGCGACTGACCCAGCGAACGCGCGATCGGCGCCAGCTCCACCAGCTCCACGCTGGCGTGCACCCGCTGCTGCAGCGAGTCCAGCAGATGCCGCACCAGCAACAACGTGCGCGACGTCGCCGAGCTGGTCGGCGACCCCACCAATGCAACCACCCTCAATGCAGAAGACATGAAACGCTCCCGTGTAGAGCCGAGCCATGCTCGGCTGCCTTTCGCTTTTGTAGAGTCGAGCCATGCTCGACTGCTTCCCACCTCAGAACCGGTAACTGACCCGGCCAAACCAGTACGCACCCACATTGCTCAGCACATCGCCGCTGTCCCACGTGGTCTCGATACTCGCCACATCGGTGGCGCTGCGCGCGTACTCCGGCACCTTGCGGGTGCGCTTGTCGAACACGTTGTTGATGCCCAGCGCCGCACTCCAGCCCGCGCCCAGCTCCACGCCACCGGACAGGTTGGTCACCAGCACCGGCGGCTGCCTGTACTCCACGCCGTTGTTCAGGCGCTTGATCGGGCCGTAGTAGGTGAAGTCCACATTCGAGCGCCAGCGCCCGTTCTGCCAGCCAAGTCCCGCCACCTGCGTATAGCTGGGCGTGCGGAAGCGCAGCGCGTACTCGCTGCTCTTGGTCAGCAGGTTGATGTTCGGCAGCCCCTGCAGCGCCGCCGGAATGTCACTGACCTTCTGGATGGTGGTGCGGCCGACGTTGGCCGCGTAGCTCCAGCGCAGCTTGCCCCACGCCGTCTCCTGGTTCGCTTCCAGGGTCAGCTCCACACCGCGCGTGCGGGTGTTGCCCACATTGGTGAAGTAGCTGGCGTAGAACGCATCACCCGGCAGGATGCTGATGCCGGCCGAACCCAGCAGCGCATCGATGGTGTTCTTCTGCGCCGCACTCAGCACCGTGCCGCTGTTGTCGGTGACGCGCGCCGGATCCTGCGCGTTGTAACCGATCTGGCTGGACTGGCCGAGCTGGCCGCGGATGTCGATCTGATAGGCATCCACTGCCAGGTGGAAGGCCGGACTCGGGTCCCAGGTCACGCCCAGGCTGTAGTTGGTGGCCTTTTCCGGCTTCAGCGGCGTTGCCCCCAACGCGAGAGCCGCCGGCGAAGACACCTGCGCCACCAGCGTGGTGCCGCACGGGCAGCTACCGGTGGCCTGATAGTACTGCGCGCCCAGGCTGGGCGCATGGAAACCGTTGCTCACCGTTGCGCGCACACCCAGTGCGTCGGTGAAATCGAAGCGCGTGGTCAGGCGGCCGGTGGAAACGCTGCCGAAATCGGAATGGTCTTCCCAGCGCGCGGCAGCATCCAGGTACCAGCGCGAGGTGATGTTGGTGGCTGCACCGACGTACACCGCCTTGCTGTTGCGGGTCGCCTTAACCGCGTCGGCGGTGGAATAGCCGACGAAGGCTGCAGCGCCGAAGCCGGTGTACGACTCCCACTGCCCTGCCCCGCGCTCGTACTGTTCATGCTGGTACTCGGCACCTGCGCTCACTTCCAGCGGCGAGGCGAACGCCGCCACCTCGAAGCCGCGCCGCAGGTCCAGGTTGGCAATGCCCTGCTGGTAGTCCAGCTTGCCGTCATAGAAATCAGTGGGCGAACCGGGATACGGCAGCGAATAGTTCACCGAATTGCGGGTATAGGTGCGCACCGTGCTGCGGTTGCCGGTCAGGCTGGCGTCGTAGTCCCAACCCACGATCTGGCCTTTCACACCGGCCGTACCGGTGTACTGCTTCTCCTTGGTTTCCAGCACCGGCAGGAAGCCATCGGGAAACACGCTCAGGACGCCGGGGGCCTTGTAGGTGGTGAAGATGGTCGCCGGCAGGCGGAAGTTCTGGATCGCCTGCGCGGTGCGGTCACTGGCCGTGGCGTTGGCGTAGAACTGCGCGCTCTCACCCAGGCCATGGCCCACGTTCACCGCGAAGGCCTTCAACGCATACGACGGCGAGCTGAGGATGGTATTGGCTTTGGCATTGCGGCTGGCCTCGGCCGGGTTCGGCGCAGCACCTGCTGGCAATCGATTGTTCGGCCGCAGTGCCACCAGATTGCCGCTGCCATCCACAGCGGGGTAGCTCAGGTAGCCATCGATGTAGCGGCGGGTGCGGATCGCATGATGCTGGCGGGTGGTCTCACCGGACAGGTTGACGAAGCCATCCTCGCCCCACGGCAGGCCGACGTTGGCGCGCACGCTGGTACGCGAACCATCACCATCGATGCTCTGCCCGCTCTCCACCGATACATCGCCACCGTGCGCCTGCGATTTCAGGATCACGTTGACCACGCCGGTGATCGCGTCCGAGCCGTAGATGGCCGAAGCGCCATCGCGCAGCACTTCCACATGGTCGATGGCCGAGACCGGAATCAACGCCAGGTCGGCCCACGCATGGCCGGGGAAGCCGCCCCCATTGGCACCGCTCACATAGGCGCTGGCATTGCGGCGCTTGCCGTTGACCAGTACCAGCGTGTAACCCGGCGACAGGTTGCGCAGCTGATAGCCGCGGATCAGGCTTTCCTGGTCGCTCTGGTAGCCGCCGATCTGGCTCAGCGACGGCAGGCTGCGCTGCAGCGCTTCCAGCAGGTTGCCCTGGCCAGTTGCCGCAAGGTCCTCGGCGGAAATCACGTCGATGGGCGTGGAGCTGTTCTTCACCGTGCGCGTGCTGGTGCGTGAACCGGTGACCACCACCGCATCCAGCGTGGAGGCTGCCACGTTGGCAGTGGCTGCAGTGGTGGCAGGGTCCGCATCTGCTTCCGCCGCATGGC
>NZ_JASJSQ010000118.1:0-13762 GCF_030236855.1 Stenotrophomonas maltophilia group sp. Smal13 | reverse complement strand
CGCCAGTGCTAGCTTTTCGTACCGTCACTTATTGCACTGAAAACGAGGAGACCCCTGGTATGGCAACTTAGTGTTGGGTGAGGCCTATGGCGCGGGAGAGTTTCTGCAAGTTGAGAGCTACAAGAATTTAAGGCGATGGGCTAATGAAGTTCTTCAACGCCCTGCCGTCCAGCGTGGTCGAAAGGTCAACCGTACTTGGGGCAAGCTTTCAGATCAACTACACGAACGTCACGATGCAACGGACTTTGACCTCAAAACTCAAGACAAACTGGCACCTCCAAGTACCACTTGAAACGTGTGTGCTAAATGAACAAAAACCATGCTTCTAGATACCCCAATCTGTGATTTTGGCTGGCTGCTCCGGACTTCACTCTTAAGGCCCCCGATGGCTGGCGTTACCCCATAACGGTAGACAATTTCTATAGTATGAGTTGGAGTGAGTAGCACTTTGTACAGATCGATTTATGCAGCTTGCTTTTGGTCATCGACCGTGTAATAAAACGTGCAATGACTGAGAAAAATTGGTCTAAATAATGAGCTAAGTTTTAACCAGAGAACCTCTGATTAACAGAAAAACAGGCTCGTCAAAATCCCATATGAATCAATGACTTATTGGTGTTTTTGATAAACGTGTAATATTTCGTGTAATTGGGTCAAAAGTTGTGTTTCGCAACTTTTCCAAGGTTTAGTGCACTTTTGCTACGTTTGTGAGCCATCTTACTTCCCAAACGTTACACGTTACGAATAGCAAGCGAACTAAAACCTGTGGAAGTTCAAAGCTACATGGGAGGGGCGTCCAGATTCTGGACGGTTCAGCATTGAGTTGATCAACTTATTGGAGTTGAATAAGCAGGTCAATTTCCAGCGCAGGAGTAGATTTTGCAATTGGCGCTTTAAACAAGCAGGGGAAAAGTTAGGGAAATCCTGCAAAACTTCCCCCGATGTTTGGTAGGAGTCAGCAGGCGATGGCAATCTCACGGCCATGAAGCAAAGCAGCCTTGATCTGAGCCTGAGTACCAAGAAGACCCGCAAGCAGGAGCTTCTTGCCCAGATGGATCTGGTGGTTCCCTGGGCTGCGTTGGTCGAGCTCATCACGCCGTATTACCCCGAAGGCAAGAACGGTCGCCCACCCTTTGCACTGGAGACCATGCTGCGCATCCACTGCATGCAACAGTGGTTCACCCTGTCAGATCTGGCGATGGAAGAAGCCTTCTTTGACACCCCGATCTACCGAGAGTTTGCCCAGCTCGATGCCCATGGACGAATACCGGATGAGAGCACCATCCTGAGGTTTCGCCATCGGCTGGAGAAACATAAGCTGGCCGATCAGATTCTGGCCACCGTCAATGATCTGCTGGCAGCCCAGGGCTTGCTGCTCAAGGCCGGAACAGCCGTGGATGCCACCTTGATTGCAGCACCGAGTTCCACCAAGAACAAGGGCAGAAAGCGCGATCCAGAGATGCACTCCAGCCAAAAGGGCAACGAGTGGCACTTTGGCATGAAGGCCCATATCGGCGTGGACGCGGACTCTGGGCTGGTGCACACCGTCATCGGCACCTCGGGCAACGTGTCTGATGTGGTGGAAGGCAACAGTTTGCTCCATGGTCAGGAGACAGACGTCTTTGGGGATGCGGGCTACCAAGGCGCACACAAGCGCCCCGATGCCAGCAAAGACGTCACTTGGCATGTGGCGATGCGCCCAGGCAAACGCAAAGAGCTGGACAAAGAGAACAACCCCGTTGATGCGCTCATAGACCAAGTGGAGAAGATCAAGGCCAGCATCCGGGCCAAGGTGGAACACCCCTTCAGGGTGATCAAACGACAGTTTGGCTATACCAAGGTGCGTTACCGGGGGCTCAAGAAGAACACGTTGCAGCTCAAGACGCTGTTTGCACTATCGAACCTGTGGATGGTGCGCCACCAACTGCTGGCGGCGCAGGGATGAGTGCGTCTGCAAACAGGCCAGAGGCCGCAAAAGCGGCGCGAATGACCAGAAATGGCGTGAGAAATGGCGCGAAGACGCGAGCAAAACGGCTGCAATTGCGCCATCTAAAAAAACGGACCGGTAGCACTTACTAATCCGAGTTGTTCAGGACATCCTTAGACGCTTTGCTTAGTGCGCGAATCAAAAAAATTTTTTTGAGACCATGCACTGACATCGAACTGTGACAGCCCTAATTATTCGAGCTCAATTTTTAAAGTCGAACTGTTGTAGACCAGTAGCCTATAAAATTAAAAACGTGGAATTTACAGTGCGATTGAATTTGCTTTAGCTATGAAAACTTTAAATTGGTGACATAAATTTTCAATGTATTTACTTCAATCATGGGGGGACACCCTACATTTGATAGTCGAGTTGTTAGCGACCGCTGCATTTGCGTTGTCTGGACTGATGAAAGCTGCGGGTAAAAAGCTCGATGCGGTGGGCATTTGTGTTGTGGCTTTTCTGGCAGCTTTTGGAGGTGGCACCTTGCGCGACTTGCTGCTTGATCAACGCCCGTTTTTTTGGGTGCAACATACCGAAATGCTTTGGGGCGTATTGGCCTTGTGCGTATTTGCTATGGTCTTCATGCGACAGCGGCATTTTGAAGTAACTGAAAGAACAATACTCTGGCCCGACGCGCTGGGCTTGGGACTATTTACTGCGACGGGAGTTCACCTCGCCTTGCAGTCACTCATGCCGCCAGTAGTCGCCGTCTTAATGGGCCTGATCACGGGTGTTTTTGGTGGTGTGCTGCGTGACATGGTTTGCAATGAAATTCCCACGGCTTTCAAAGACCACCGCCCCTACGCGGTGTGTTCTTTTGCTGGTGACTGGACTTACGTGGTCCTTTGGACATTAGATGCTCCAGACTGGATGGCCTTACTGGGGTGCTTATTTGTTACTGTGTGCCTTCGCGCACTGGCACTGTGGCGCAACTGGCAACTGCCGGCTTGGCGGGCTTGAATGTTAAAAAACTATAACCAATGATGAGGTTGTTTAATTTTTTAGAAAATCACCAACTAAGTTAAGAAAAAAAGCAGTAGAGAGCCGCAAGACCCCTACTGCTTATTATTTTGAACTCTAAATGTTGCCAGCAGCAACTGCATGCAAGTTCATTGAATATCCTGATTTCTTTGCTGCAGCTTTGACGATGGTGTCTGACACCAGCTCAGCTGTCACGGCTGATAACGTCCAACCCAAGTGCCCATGCCCGGTGTTGTAAAAAACATTGGGAGTTCTACCTTGACCCACCCGAGGCATCATGTTGGGCATCATAGGGCGCAAGCCTGCCCAAGGCACTACAGAGCGTGTGTTAACGCGGGGAAAACATTGTTCCACCCATTCAATCAATGGGCGGATGCGGTCTGCGCGAATGTCACGGTTCACGCCATTGAATTCGGCAGTGCCTGCAACGCGGAAACGGTTGAGGCCTAAGCGGCTGGTGACCAACTTGGTTTCGTCATCCAGTAAGCTCACGGTGGGGGCACCCAATTGACTTTCTTCATCGTTCAAGTTGACGGTGATGGAGTAGCCTTTGACGGGGTAGATGTTCACGCGATCGCCTAGCTGAGCTGCAAAGTCACGGCTGCCCACTCCTGCACACACCACCACGCTATCAAAGGTATGCAGGCTTGGGGTGGCGTCTTGTTGTGTCACGGTGATGACAGCTTGTTGGCCATCGCTTTGAATCGACGTCACATCTTGACCATACAGCGTGTGCACGCCGAGTCGTGATGCCGCATTTGCTAGTCCATTGGTGAATTTGTGAATGTCTCCCGTGGAATCGCTCTCAGTGAAGTAGCCACCGTAGTAGGTGCCTGCCAATGTCGGCTCGATGGCTTTCATTTCAGCTGGGGTCACGGCATAGCGAGGTAGGCCCCCCTTGGCCAGCATGACTGACACTTTGCCTGCATGGTCGAACCCTTTTTTGTCACGGTAAATGTGCAGGATGCCTTCCTTCTTCAGGTCGAAATCAATGCCTTCTTCCTGCGCCCAAGTAAACAAGTGTTTGCGGGCTGCGACTGCTAAGCGAGCTGTCTCAACCGTGTTGCGCTCGTAATGGGGCATCGCAGCAATGAACTCTGCAAACCAGGAGAGTTTGTGCCACGTAGGTGCTGGGTTGACCAGCAGCGGCGCATCACTTTTGAGCATCCACTTTAGCCCTTTGAGGATGGTGGACCAATGCGTCCAAACTTCTGCATTAGATGCAGAGAGTTGCCCTCCGTTTGCGAATGATGTTTCCATCGCAGCATAGCGATGGCGTTCAAACAAGGTAACGGAAAAGCCGCGTTTTGCCAAGGCATAAGCTGTTGTGACGCCCGTGATGCCGCCGCCAATAACTGCGATTGTTTTCATAGTGAATGAGCTTTCAAAAACGTCAAAGTGTTGAGCACCAACAAGCCCTGTGCATGGCTGGTGCACCCCCTCTGTTTAGAACCTGAGAGATTCGTGGTCCATCGTGTTCAATGCAACCACTTGCTCCTGCGGTGTGCCGGGTGACTAAGACCAGCAACTCTTCAGAGATATCAACGATTCAAACCGGTCCTTTTGCCTGAGAGTTTCCGGGGTGGTTGCTCCTTCGGCGTCGCGATTTAACGCGATCTCTCCCGATCTGAATTTCATAAAAAAACTACGCCAGAAAGCGCTCAGTCAACGCGACCCAGAACGCAGCACCCACAGGTATGTTGCGGTCTTCAAAATCGTAATTGGGGTTGTGCACCATGCAGGCCCCGTGACCTCCGTTAGTTGCATCGCCATTCCCGATGAATAGATAGCTGCCTGGCACTTTGTCGAGCATGTAGGCGAAGTCTTCACTGGCGGTGAGCGGTTCAGTTTGGAGCACCACGTTATCTGCGCCTACCAACGCCACCGCCACTTCGCGGGCTATTCCCGTCTCAATAGGGGTATTGACCAGCACCGGGTAACCGGGCAAAAACTCGACTTTTGCGGTCACGCCAAAACTTTTCGCCTGTAACTCAACGAGCTCCACAATGCGATTGCGCAACAACTCTCGCACATCCCGATCCAGCGCCCGTACGCTAAGCTTTAACGTGGCGTTTTGGGGGATGACGTTGTTGACCACACCCGACTGAAAAGAGCCGACCGTGATCACGGCCATGTGCAGTGGGGGTACGTTGCGTGAAACGATGGTTTGTAGCGCCATGACAATTGCCGAACCCGCAACGACCGGGTCAGCACTCTGGTGCGGCATGGCACCATGGCCGCCTTTACCTTCAATGTGCACCAGAATGTTTTCGCTGGACGCCATGGTTGCGCCTTCGCGCAATAACAACTGACCTGGCCGAAAGCCCGGCAGGTTGTGCATGGCAAAGATTGCGTCGCAGGGGAAGCGGTCAAACAGGCCGTCTTCAATCATCTTGCGCGCCCCCCCAAGCTTTCTTCAGCGGGCTGAAAGATCAAATTCAGCGTGCCATCAAACGTGGTGGACTTTGCAATATGTTCGGCCGCAGCCAGCAGCATTGCGGTGTGTCCGTCGTGGCCGCAGGCATGCATCAAACCCGCATGGCAACTGGCATGGGGCAGCCTCAGTCCTGATCGGTGTGCGTTTGCAGCCAGGCAAGTGGCGGCATGCCGACGCGGTGGGTGAAAGCGCGGGTAAGCGCTACAGCGCTGGCGTAACCCACCATGGGCGCAATGGACTTGAGCGGCTTGCCTCGTTTGAGCAAACCCTTGACTACTGTGATGCGCCAGGCCGTGAGGTAGTCGAGCGCGGTCAGGCCCGACACCTCTCGAAAGTGATTGGCAAAGCGTGCGCGCGACATGCCTGCGGTTTCGGCCAACGATTCCAGCGTCCATGCATGGCCGGGCCGGTCGTGCATGGACGTGACCGCTTTGGACAAACGTGGGTCGCCCAGCGCCGCCAGGATGCCGGTGGTGACCGATGAAATGTCAAGCAGGTGGCGCAGCAACAAGATGAGCAGGTATTCCATCAACAGGTCCAGCGCAGCTTGCCGACCACACTTTTCGTCAAAGGCTTCCTGGAACAACAGGTCCAACGCGGGTGAAAGACTGCACGACTGGTTCAGCGGAATCACCAGCACCTCGGGCATGGCAGAGATCAGCGCGCCTCGGGCCTCGTCGCCCAGATCGACAGACGCACACACCAGGTCAACACCGTCGGCGCTATCGGGCACCAGCCGGTGGGCAGAACTCTGCGGGAAAAACAACAAACTGGGCTCTTCAACCCTGCTGGCGCGCCCATGCCGGTCGATCACGCTCATGGTGCCCCTGCGCATCAAATGCACATGGCCCACATGAGCTTCGGCCTCAAAGGCGGAGATCTGGCACAGGTTGCCCGAATAGAACACGCGTGCGCTGGGCACCGAGCGGGCAAACAAAGGTGAAAGTCGGTCCATGGCGGCGCTTGATACTTTGGGTATGCTTTCTTGTACTTTCAGTGATTATACGTATCGCACAATTCACTGGTGCATGTCGCACAGCCATTCAAAACGAGAGTTTCACCATGACACGTATCGCACCTGTATCACTTGCCCAAGCCGACGCCACCACCCAAGCCACCCTCAACGGCGTCAAGGCCAAGCTCGGCATGGTACCCAACCTGTTTGCCACCTTCGCCCAGGCTCCAGCCGCCCTGAACGGCTACCTGGCTTTCTCCGACGCACTGAGCAAAGGCCGCTTGAGCGCCGCCCAGCGCGAGTTGATCGCATTGGCCGTGGGCCAAACCAACGCTTGCCAGTACTGCTTGTCTGCACACACCCTGATCGGTAAAGGTGCTGGTTTGTCGGAAGCAGCCATCCGCGCAGCCCGAAGCGGCACCGCCGAAGGCGAACAAGACAAGGCCTTGGTTGAGCTGGCCATCAAAATCGTCCGTCAGCGTGGCGTGTTGGCCGACAGCGATCTGGCCGATGCCGCAGCAGCGGGTGTGGACCATGGCCTGGTCATCGAAGTCACCGCCAACGTGGCCCTCAACGTGTTGACCAACTACACCAACCACATTGCCGACACCGACGTCGACTTCCCAGCCGTGCCAGTCGCCCTGTAAAGCCCAGCCTCGCTGACAAGCGGGGAACGCCAACGGCCACCTCCTGGTGGTCGTTGGCGCAGGTGGCCGTGTTGCTCCTGTTGGCACACAGATGGCCTTCACTCCTGCGGCCAAGCTCGCCCTCATTGACGGCAACAACTTCTACGTCTCCTGCGAACGCGTCTTCCAGCCCTGGCTGCAAGGCCCTGGGCATCAAGTTGTGCGCGCCTTATTCCAGCTGCGCGAGTCATCCATCTCCTCGCTCATCCCCACCATGCCCCAAGGCAAACCAGCGGGCGTGCCCTGCGTGCAACTTGACGAACAAATGCGCTGCAAAGTTTTTGGGCAACCCGAACGGCCCGCGATGTGTGGGCAACTGCAAGCGTCGGTGGAGATGTGTGGGGATGTGGCCGATGGCGGGGTGCACGCCCGGGCTTGGCTGATGCGGCTGGAGGAATTGACGCGGCCGGGGTGAGTGCGGCCTCATCGTTGGCAGCCCTTTACGCCCAGTCACCAACAAGTCATCCCCCCGCCCCGCTTGCCGCTAAGCTGAATCCCTTTTGCTGACCTGCGGAGCACAGCCATGGCGTTTGAGATTCCTTCCTTAAAAGATAGCGTTCACCCCGATGAATGGCAGCTGCGGCTGGGCTTGGCCGCGTGTTACCGGCTGGTGGCGCTGTATGGCTGGAGCGATCTGGTGTTCACCCACATCAGTGGCGTTACCCCATAACGGTAGACAATTTCTATAGTATGAGTTGGAGTGAGTAGCACTTTGTACAGATCGATTTATGCAGCTTGCTTTTGGTCATCGACCGTGTAATAAAACGTGCAATGACTGAGAAAAATTGGTCTAAATAATGAGCTAAGTTTTAACCAGAGAACCTCTGATTAACAGAAAGCCAGGCTCGTCAAAAATCCATATAAATCAATAATTTATAGGCAAAAACGATAAACGTGTAATAAACCGTGTAATAAGCCAAAAGTTACATAATGTAACTTTTCTGAGGTTTAAAGCACTTTTGATGTGTCCTATAGCATTTTACTCGGCAAATGATGAGCCAATCAAAAGGCAATCAAACTAGGAGCCAAGGGAAATCAAGGTTTGGTGCAGTAGTGAGACGAAAGTAGGGTGCATTGATCGAGTTCAATTTCGGGAGTCGAACTCAACGAAATGAGAAGCATACGAAGTGAAAACCGTGGAATTGACTGTGCGATTGCTCGCACTTCATATGCTGCTCATTAATTTCTTGTCTGATCAACTTACTTTGCTTGCCGTAAATCTGCCGAACCGATGTATTCTTTGAACTGCTTGCACCAAATTAGCACACTCGTTACGTCTTCTGGGTTTTGCGTTGGCAGGAGATAGAAAGCGGCACCATTAGGCTTTTTAAGCCGGCTAACTTCAATTTGTTGAACGCTAAATTCATCGTTGTCCTTGATGGCAGATTTGCTACTGATGTAGACATGGTAGTCAGGGCCTGGGCTGGATCTAAAGTTCTCGCTTGATTGCAAAAATAATTGATTTCCTACCTTTATGACAGACCACTCGCCAGAGGAGTTGTGGATTAAATCCTGCCCCTTTGCTGTTTTGTCAATCTGTCCTCGTTTGATGAGTTCGCCTTCGATTTTTTGGTGATCGTCAAATCGCACTCTTAGGTCTTGAGCATGACCACGAATTGCATCTAGCAGCTGTGCATTTGCATTTGGCACTGTGCAAAGAAGTATGAAACTTAAAAGTAGATGAAATTTCATAGCAATGATTACTCCGCTAGCTCCAACGAGTGAAGGACTGACTTGAGATCTGGCCCGGAATAATGCGGGCGAGGTGTCAAAGCCTCAAACGGCAAACCTTGTCGATTGACCCAGTGCGTTGTAAAGCCAAACCAAGTAGCACCTAGTGCATCCCATGCATTGCTTGATACGAACAGAATTTCATCTTTGTTTACGGGAATCGTCTGTTGCACAAGTCCATAGCTTTCGGGCGATGTCTTGAAAAGGCGTATTGAATCTACTGATATGACTTGATCTAAGACATCTTCCATGCCCGCGCTCTTGACAGCTGATGCCAGCATGTCCACGCTGCCATTAGAGAGGATGGCAGTCGTAACACCACTAGCTTTGATTTTCTGAAGGACTGCCAAATTTTCAGTAAACGGGGTCAGGTGAGCGTATTGCTGCATCAGTTTTTCTACCTGATCCGATTCACGATTTAGTTTCAGTCTGTCTAGGGTGTACTCCAATGACAGGCGTGTCAGCTCCCAAAATGGACGGAAGTATTGACTGCCAGATGCGTTGTGCGGATCAGACTGCGTAATCAACCTTGTGTACTCAATTTGCTTGTCGCGCCACTTCACCGCAATGTCAGCCCCATGGCTTGGGTAGAGCTCTTCAGCTAATACTTGGATGGAGTAAACATCAAACAATGTGCCGTAAGCATCAAAAACAACTGCTTTTATAGTCATGAAAATTTCCTAGTTGGGAATCAAACTACTGTCTTTGCATCTTGACCAAACAAAATGGATTTGGCGTTCTGGTCCACAGTAGGCGCGGTATTGATCGACTTTGCGATGTCATAGGCCTTTTGTGTTGCCGGACGACTTCCAATCCGTTCAAACCATGAAGATAGGTAGGGGAACTGGCTCATGTCTTGTCGTTGGCGTTCGTGTGGGACAACCCATGGATAGGAGGCCATGTCGGCAATAGAGTACTCACCGCAAATGTATTCGCGACCATCTGATAGATGCTTATTCAGCACGCCATACAAGCGTGATGTTTCTTTGACATAACGATCAATGGCATACGGCAGTTGCTCTGGTGCGTACTGGACAAAGTGATGGTTCTGACCAGCCATTGGGCCTAGACCACCCATTTGCCAGAAAAGCCATTGCAGGCATTCATTTCTTCCACGTAAGTCCTGAGGGATAAATTGTTTCGTCTTGTCTGCCAAGTACAAAAGAATGGCACCCGATTCAAAAATGGCAATGGGTTCGCTTCCACCAACAGGTGTGTGATCTACGATGGCCGGTATGCGATTGTTGGGCGCAATTTTCAAAAAATCAGGAACGAATTGTTCGCCTTTGCTGATATTGATTGGTTTGATGTTGTAGTCAAGACCTGACTCTTCCAAGAACATCGTGACCTTGTGGCCGTTAGGTGTGGTCCAGTAATAAAAATCAACCATGCCTCACACTCCAGAGGCTTTCAGGCGCTCGTTAGATGGGAACAGCTTTTTGCGTGCGTCTTCATCCATTTCGGTTTTGAAAGCAAACTTGGTCTTCAAGGCTTCTGCTCGTTGCGCCGCAGGACGTGCGTTGATTTCATCAAGCAAGCGTTTAACGTGCGGCAGTTTTTCCCAAGCATCAGCACCCAATACAAAGGGGACGACGCGAGCCCAGCCCCATACCGACATGTCCACTATTGAGTAATCATTGCCCATCATGTACGGCTGATGTGCCAAGTGGTCGTTGATGAGGTTCCAATGACGCCATGCTTCAAAGTCATAGCGGTTCACTGCGTATTCTTTGGGCTCTGGAGCGAAGTGCTTGAAGTGGACAGCCTGACCACAGTAAGGGCCAATACCTGTGGCTACAAACATCAGCCATGAATACATCTCAGCTTTGTTCTTTGGCGTCCCTACAGGCACAAACTTGCCAATCTTTTCGCCCAAATAAAGCAACATCGCATTGCTATCAAAAACTCGAATGTCGTCGTCAAGCATGGCTGGCGTCTTCGCGTTCGGGTTGATGACCTTAAAGCTATCTGAGTGCTGTTCGCCTTTACGTGTGTCGACAGGAATGAGCTCATAGGGCTCTCCTGTCTCTTCAAGGTACAGGGCAATCTTTAAAGGGTTGGGCGAAGGATGGAAATAAAACTTGATCAAGATGAACTCCTTTTTGCTTATGAATGAAAAACTTAAATGAATGCCAGCCAAATCCCGAGTGGCAGAAAAGCCAGACTCAGTAAATGTCCAACGATGACTGTGGAAGCCACCTTGTTAGGCTCCACCTGAAATTTGTCTGCAAGCATGAAATTGAAGACTGCCGATGGCAAGCATGCAAAAAGGATCAATGCCCCACGCTCTAGTCCTTCCAATGGAATGAACCAAAGGGCCAAAAGTACAGCAGCAAGCCTGATGATCAAAATAAGCACGCCTGAGCGAACACCTACCCATGCGTCCGCCACTTGACTGCTGGCAAGTCTTGCTCCGAGTGACATCAACATCATCGGGACCAGTACACTGCCAATCATGGTGCAGGATGTTTGAACCCACTCCGGAAGTGTTATCTGCAATTGAGAACTAGCAACACCCAATACGGTTGACCAAACAAGTGGGTTGGCATAAACCATCCGCCAGTCAACTTTGCCGCTCATCACGCCAGCACCAAGCGTGAAATGCAGGATATTAGAAATCACCAACAAAACGACCGCGGGAGCCATGCCCTCGGGTCCATAGGCAAGTGCAATCAAGGGAATGCCAATTGGACCAACATTAGTGAACATGGCACACGGCAAAAATGCTTGCACTGATGCGCCTGAGAATTTTGCGAATGGCCAAGCGATCAGGCCAGTCAGAAGAATCAACACGATCGATGCCCCAGTGAAAGACATGGCAGAAATGGGATCGAATGATTTAGCGGACAACGAGATAAAAATCAAAATAGGCAGTGCGATGTCCACCACCAGTTTGTTGGCTCCCCCTAGGTCCGGTTTGACGCGTCGGCTGTAGAGAAAACCAACCAGCACAAGGGTAAAAATTGGCAGCGTGATGGATGCGATTTTTGAAAACATGTGCCCTCACTTGTTACGTGAAAAACTAGAACAGATTGCAGTATCCTGCACTTGGTGCAACAATTCGTACATATAAATTTGCAATTCGTACAAATGGACGCTCCGCGCTTAGATCGACTCACCGCCTTGCTTGAGGGACTTAGTCCGAAAGTAACCTTGGCAACTAAGCCAGACGGGTTTTCGCTGCACATCATCAAGACGGGGACATCTGATCATCCAACCGACAGTTTCTCGGGTATTCAGCAGGACGCCTTGTCATTGTTGGTTTGCCCTGCGGCGAGCTATTTTGAGAATCTTCTGCAAGCAGATCAGCAGTGCTGCATGAGCTTTGATGTTGTCTTTGATGGGCCAATGGGGCCTAGCTTCTTAGCGGAGCAATCTAAGCCAATCTCAATCGTCATGAAGGATGCTGATCCATCGTTGGTGCAAGTCATGATGCTGATTGCAAACGAAATGCAGGCCAGTCGTTGTGGACAACCCTTCTTCATGAATCGGGCAGGCGATATTTTGTTGGTTAGCTTGATGCGACACCTGACTTCTCGACCACAACAATCCACAGGGTTGTTTCAGGCTTTGTCAGATCCGCGGATTGCTAAAAGTTTGGTAGCGATGCATTCCAAGCCAGCCCATCCTTGGACCTTGGAAAGTTTGGCTAACTTGGCTGGAATGTCGCGAACATCATTTGCCAATTACTTCAAGGAAGTGATGCAGGTATCACCAGGAAAGTATTTAGAAAACTTGAGGTTAGCTATTGCGCGGCAATTGGTTGACACCGGTATCGGGTTGAAGCAAATTGCAACGCGAACTGGTTATTCCAGCCCATCAACATTATCTAGGGCGCTGGGTCGCGTTGCTTAGATGGGCTTTGTTGCACAAAGCCAGTCCGCTGAGCTGGTAGCCTCGAGACATGAGTGAACCGAAGGGGTCCAAGGCCCGCTACAAGACCACCAACTGGGCAGAGTACAACGCCGCGCTCAAAGCCCGAGGGTCGCTGACAATCTGGCTGGACAAAGGCATGCAGTGGTACGCCCCATCCAGCGGCAAACGCGGGCGCCAGCACATCTTCTCCAACGCAGCCATCCAGTTCTGTCTGGGCATCAAGTGCCTGTTCGGTCTGGCCCTGCGTCAAAGCCTGGGCATGGTTGAAAGCCTGCTGCGTCTGGCAGGCCTGGACTGGCGGGTGCCCGACTACAGCACCGTGTGCCGACGCCAGAAGACTTTGCAGGTACAACTGCCCTACCGAGCCAGTACCACCGCACTGGAACTGCTGGTGGACAGCACCGGCATTCAGTTCCTTGGCGAAGGCGAATGGAAACGCAAGAAGCACGGTGCCGAGTACCGGCGCCAGTGGCGCAAGGTGCACCTGGGTATTGATGCCCACACGTTGGAGATCCGGGCCATCGAGGTGACCGACAACAGCGTGGGCGATGCGCCCATGCTGCTCGAGTTGCTGGAGCAGATACCACCCGATGAGCCGATTGCCAGCGTCAGTGGGGACGGTGCCTACGACACCAAGGCGTGCCATGCGGCGATTGCCCAGCGAAATGCGCAGGCGGTGATCCCCCCGCGCAAGAACGCCCAGACGTGGAAGGCGACCCTGGTGGGAGCGCATGCGCGCAACGAAGCGCTGCGAGCCTGTGACAGATTGGGGCGCAGCATCTGGAAAAAGTGGAGCGGCTATCACCGCAGAAGTCTGGTGGAGACCAAGATGCACTGCTTCAAACGCCTGGGCCAACGGGTGATGGCGCGCACGTTTGAGCGGCAGGTGGTGGAGTTGCATGTGCGTGTGGCTCTGCTCAACCGTTTCACGCAACTCGGGCGCCCGAGCACGGTGCCCGTGGGTGCCATGGCATAGCTGCGTCTGGGGCTGGGGTAATCTCGTCTGCCTTCCGACTTGTGCAACAAAGCCCTTCTGAACGTCACGGCCCTTCAAGGGGTCGTCTCAGAAAACGGAAAATAAAGCACGCTAAGCCGGTTGCAGCGGCCGT
>NZ_JASJSQ010000117.1:0-13912 GCF_030236855.1 Stenotrophomonas maltophilia group sp. Smal13 | reverse complement strand
CGCACAGCCGCCAGCGGCTGGGCCGGGCCCCGGAGGGGGACTTGCAGCGTCCCCCTCAACCGGACCCACCCCGCCAACCACGGATAGCCCGCTTCTGCTGTTGACGTTGACGTTGCCTTGGCTTCGGCAGGTGCAGGGCTGCAAGCCCTGCAAACCCCACCCCCTCAGTGAGCAGCAGGCCGCGACGGTGGCAGCCACGCCGCCACGATGCCCAGCAGCGGCAGGAACGCGGTCAACTGGTAGACGTATTCGATGCTGGTCTTGTCCGCCAGCAGGCCCAGCACAGCCGCCCCAAGCCCGCCCATGCCGAAGGCGAAGCCGAAGAACAGGCCGGACACCATGCCGATGCGGTGCGGCATCATCTCCTGCGCGTACACCACGATCGCTGAGAACGCCGAGGACAGCACGAAGCCGATCAGCACCGCCAGCACGGTCGTCCACAGCAGATCGGCATGTGGCAGCATCAGTGCGAACGGGGCCACGCCCAGGATCGAAGTCCAGATGATCGGCTTGCGGCCGATGCGATCACCCAGCGGGCCGCCGAGGAAGCCGCCGGCGGCGGACGCCACCAGGAACGCGAACAGGTGCAGCTGGGCCTGCGCTACCGGAATGCCGAAGTGGTGGATCAGGTAGAAGGTGAAGTAGCTGCCGATGCTGGCCATGTAGAAGTACTTGCTGAAGATCAGCACCAGCAGGATCGCCAGCACCTTGGCCACGGTGTGCGGCGGATGCCGCGGCGCCATCGCAGCCGTGCTGACCGGTCGAGGCGCGCCCAGATGCAGCGCGTACCAGCGCCCGACATAGGTCAGCAATGCGATGCCGATCAGGGCAGCACCGGCAAACCACGATGCGGCGTGCTGGCCATACGGCACGATCACTGCGGCGGCGATCAACGGGCCAAGCGCTGTTCCGAAATTGCCACCCACCTGGAACACCGACTGCGCGAAGCCGTGACGGCCGCCCGAGGCCAGTCGCGCGATGCGCGAGGCTTCCGGATGGAAGATGGCCGAGCCAATACCGACCATCGCCGCCGCCATCAGCACCACCGCGTAGTTCGGTGCGAAGCCGAGCAGCAGCATGCCGCACAGGGTCGAGGCCATGCCGATCGGCAGCGAGTACGGTGCAGGGCGACGGTCGGTGGCCATGCCGATCAACGGCTGGAAGATCGAGGCGGTAAGCTGGTAGGTCAGGGTGATCAGACCGATCTGGGTGAAGCTGAGATTGAAGCCGCCCTTGATCACCGGATAGATGGCCAGGATCAGCGACTGCATCATGTCGTTGACGACATGCGAGGTGGAAATGGCGGCCAGCACGCCGGGGGCCACCGGGCGTGAGGTCGTTGCGGGAGAAGCCAGGGTCGACATGGACACAGTCAGGTTGGGGGCGAGCCACGCATGCTACGGTGGCCTCCTCCTCCCTTCTGCCGCGTTCGGGTCATGGCATATCGCAAAAAGGACACTCCCTGCCCGGTCCGCGAGACTGCGCCGTGGAACGAGGTTCCGGTACACCGCCCGGTGACCTGCCGCGCCCGCCACTACAAACCCGGCACCCACATCGCGCCCCACCGGCATCGCCGTCACCAGCTGGTGTTCGCCATGTCCGGACTGATGGTGGTGCGTGCGGACGGCGGCCGCTGGGTCGTACCCTCGACCCGCGCGATCTGGGTGCCGGCCGGCATGGCCCATGCGGTGGACTGCATCGCTGAGGTGCATATGCGCAGCCTGTACGTGGAACCGGATTTCGCGCCGCAGCTGCCGGACGAGGCGTTCGCGGTACAGGTAGCGCCGCTGCTGCGCGAGCTGCTGCTCGCCGCCAGCCTGATCGAGACCGCGCATGTGGATGACAGCCGCGACGGCCGCGTGGTGCGCCTGCTGCTGGACGAGCTGCACCGCATGGACGTGCTGCCGCTGCACCTGCCCTCGCCCACCGACCCGCGCCTGCAGCGGATCTGCCAGCACATCCAGAAACACCCCGGCGACGACGCCACCCTGCAGGACTGGGCGCAGGCGCTGCAGGTGGACGTGAAAACCATCCAGCGCCATTTCGCCAGCGAACTGGGCATGACCTTCGGGCAGTGGCGGCAGCAGGCGCGGCTGCTGGCCGCCCTGGAGCGACTGGCGGTCGGCGACAAGGTCATCGATGTCGCGCTGGCGATGGGTTACGACAGCCCCAGCGCGTTCACCAGCATGTTCAAGCGGCAGCTGGGGCAGACGCCGGCGGCGTTTTTCCGCTGACCGCAAACGAAAACGCCGGGCATGGCCCGGCGCTGCCGTTCAACGTTTGCGTTGAAAACTCAGGACGTCATCCGGTCCCAGAAGCCCTTCACGCCATCCATGAAGGTGGCCGACTTCGGCGAATGCTTGCGCGCTTCCTCGCCGACGAAGGTGGCTTCGAACTGCTCCAGCAGCTTGCGCTGTTCGTTGGTGAGGTTGACCGGGGTCTCCACCACCACACGGCAGTACAGGTCGCCTTCGCTGCGGCTGCGCACCGAACGCACGCCCTTGCCACGCAGGCGGAACAGCTTGCCGGTCTGGGTCTCGGCCGGAATGCGGATCTCCGCTTCGCCGCCCAGGGTGGCCACGCGCACGGTGTCACCCAGTGCCGCCTGCGAGATGCGGATCGGCACTTCGCAGTGCAGGTCGTCGCCATCGCGCTGGAAGATCGCATGCTCGCGCACGCGCACTTCCACGTACAGGTCGCCCGGCGGCGTACCGGCCGGACCGGCCTCGCCTTCGCCCTGCAGGCGGATGCGGTCGCCGGTATCGACGCCCGCCGGCACCTTCACCGACAGCACCTTGTCTTCCTCGACACGGCCATTGCCGTGGCAGGTCTTGCAGGGCTTGGCGATGATCTGGCCGCGGCCGCCGCAGTTGTGGCAGGCCTGCTGCATGGCGAAGATGCCACGCTGGATGCGCACCTGGCCGCGGCCATGACACACATTGCAGGTCTCGACCTTGCCGTCTTCGGAGCCACTGCCATCGCAGTCGCCGCACTCGGCCAGGGTCGGGATCTCGATCCGGCGCTCGACGCCGCGCACGGCCTCTTCCAGGTCCAGTTCCATCACGTAGCCGATGTCGGCGCCGCGACGGGCCTGGCGCGGACCACCGCCACCACCGCCAAAGATGTTGCCGAAGATATCGCCGAAGATATCGTTCATGTCCGGGCCGCCCGGACCGCCACCGCCCATGCCGTGCTCGAACGCGGCGTGGCCATGGCTGTCGTACATGCGGCGCTTGTTGCCGTCGGACAGCACTTCGTAGGCTTCCTTGCACTCCTTGAAGGAGGCTTCGGCCGCCGCATCACCCGGATTGCGGTCCGGGTGGAATTTCATCGCGCATCGACGGTAGGCCTTCTTCAGCTCTTCGTCGTTGGCGGTGCGGGCAACGCCCAGCACTTCGTAGTAATCGCGCTTGCTCATATCGTGAATCGGGTTCCGGAAAGTCGGGATTCGTCAAAGCGGAAGAGCGGAACCAGGTCCGCTCTTGCGTCGGGCGCCCCGACACACCGGTGGGCGGTCAGGACCCTGATGCGACAACGGGACGCTGATGGCCAGCGTCCCGTGTCGGTCCGGATCAGGACTTCTTGTCGTCCTTGACTTCGGTGAACTCGGCGTCCACCACGTCATCCTGCGGCTTGCCCGCATTGCCGGCGTCGGCACCCGGGGCGGCACCGCCCTGGTCGGCCGAAGCGGCGGCAAACAGCGACTGGCCGGCTTCTTCCAGTGCCTTCGACTTGGCTTCGATCTGTGCCTTGTCGTCACCCTTCATCGCGGTTTCCAGGTCGGCCAGCGCCGCCTCGACCTTGCCGATGACATCGCCGCCGACCTTGCTGCCGTGCTCGGTGATGGCGCTGCGGGTGCCATGGATCAGGGCGTCGGCCTGGTTGCGGGCCTGCACCAGTTCCTGGAACTTCTTGTCTTCTTCGCGGTTGGCTTCCGCGTCGGCAACCATGCGCGCGATCTCTTCCTCGGACAGGCCCGAACCGGCCTTGATCTCGACCTTCTGTTCCTTGTTGGTCTTCTTGTCCTTGGCCGACACGTGCAGGATGCCGTTGGCGTCAATGTCGAAGGACACTTCCACCTGCGGCAGGCCGCGCGGGGCCGGCTCGATGCCGGACAGGTCGAACTTGGCCAGCGACTTGTTGAAGCGGGCCTGTTCGCGCTCACCCTGCAGCACGTGCACGGTCACGGCCGACTGGTTGTCCTCGGCGGTGGAGAACACCTGCGAAGCCTTGGTCGGGATGGTGGTGTTCTTCTCGATGATCTTGGTGAACACGCCGCCCATGGTTTCGATACCCAGCGACAGCGGGGTCACGTCCAGCAGCAGCACGTCCTTGACGTCGCCGCCCAGCACGCCGCCCTGGATCGCAGCACCCAGTGCCACGGCTTCGTCCGGGTTGACGTCCTTGCGCGGTTCCTTGCCGAAGAACTCGGTCACCGCCTGCTGCACCTTCGGCATGCGGGTCTGGCCACCGACCAGGATCACTTCGCTGATGTCGCTCGAACGCAGGCCGGCATCGTTCAGGGCAACGCGGCACGGCTCGATCGACTTCTTGATCAGGTCTTCCACCAGCGCTTCCAGCTTGGCGCGGGTCAGCTTGATGTTCAGGTGCTTCGGACCCGAGGCGTCAGCGGTGACGTACGGCAGGTTCACTTCGGTCTGCTGGGCGCTGGACAGCTCGATCTTGGCGCGCTCGGCGGCGTCCTTCAGGCGCTGCAGGGCCAGCGGATCCTTGCGCAGGTCGATGCCCTGGTCCTTGTTGAACTCTTCAACCAGGTACTCGATGACGCGGTTGTCGAAGTCTTCGCCGCCCAGGAAGGTGTCACCGTTGGTCGCCAGCACTTCGAACTGCTTCTCGCCGTCGACGTTGGCGATCTCGATCACCGAGACGTCGAAGGTGCCGCCGCCCAGGTCGTACACCACGATCTTGCGATCCTTGTTGTCGCCCTTGTCCAGGCCATAGGCCAGCGCGGCCGCGGTCGGCTCGTTGATGATGCGCTTGACGTCAAGGCCGGCGATGCGGCCGGCGTCCTTGGTCGCCTGGCGCTGGCTGTCGTTGAAGTAGGCCGGCACGGTGATGACCGCTTCGGTGACCTTCTCACCGAGGAAGTCCTCGGCGGTCTTCTTCATCTTCTCCAGCACCTTGGCCGAGATTTCCTGCGGGGCCATCTTCTTGCCATCGCTGGTCGACACCCAGGCGTCGCCATTGTCATGGGCCAGGATGCCGTACGGGACGTGGGCGATGTCCTTCTGCACTTCGGCGTCGGTGAACTTGCGGCCGATCAGGCGCTTCACCGCATAGAAGGTGTTCTTCGGGTTGGTCACGGCCTGGCGCTTGGCCGAGGCGCCCACCAGGACTTCGCCGTCCTTGGTGTAGGCGACGATCGACGGGGTGGTGCGATCGCCTTCCGAATTCTCGATGACGCGGGCCTTGCCGCCGTCCATGATCGCCACGCACGAGTTGGTGGTGCCGAGGTCGATACCAATGATCTTGCCCATGGGGGAGACTCCTGAGGATGCTTGTTGGGGTCAGTCCGGCCGTTCGGCCGGTGGATGAATACGATGTGGGGGAGGCTCGTGGAACATTCAAGCCATCTCCCGAACGCTGTGTTCAGCGCCTGGAAAACCTTGCCGGGCATGGCCTGGCACGACCGGGACCGGGCATCGCCCGGCCCGGCCGATCAATCGGCGGCCACCACCACCAGCGCCGGCCGCAGCAGGCGCTCGTTGAGCAGGTAGCCCTTCTGGAACACGGTCACCACGCTGCCCGGGGCGGCGCCCGGGGTCGGCACCTGGCTGATCGCCTGGTGGTGTTCCGGGTTGAACGGCTGGCCGATCGGGTCCAGCAGGACCAGGCCATTGTCGGCGGCGACCTTCAGCAGCTGCTTGTAGGTCAGCTCCAGGCCTTCGCGCAGCGGATGCGGGTCGTCGCCCGCGGCCTTCAGGCCGGCATCCAGGCTGTCGAACACCGGCAGCAGCTCGCCCAGCAGCTTCTCGTTGGCGAACTTGCGGGCCTGCTCGATGTCACGGGCAACGCGCTTGCGCTGGTTCTCGAGGTCGGCGCGCTCACGCAGCGCATCGGCCTTGATCTGCTCGACTTCGGCGCGCAGGCGCTCCACTTCGTCGTTGACGCCGGCGGCGGCGGCCGCATCGGCGGCCGTCTGCTGGGATTCGATATCTGGATGTTCGTGGTTCATGTCTGGGTCCCTGGCGGTCAATCTCCGCCTCCACCCACCCTAGTGTGGGCGGGATGCTGCGTTTCAAGCGTCGGATGTTCCGGGAGTGCGCCCGGCCGGTGAAAAGGCCGCGCCGAGCACATCGGCGGTGGCCTGGACCAGCGGAATCATGCGGTCGTAGGCCATCCGCTTGGGGCCGATCACGCCCAGCACGCCCAGTACCTGGCCATTGGCGGTGTACGGGGCGGTGACCAGCGAGACCCCCTGCAACGGCATCATCCCGGTCTCCTCGCCAATGAAGATGCGCACCCCCGGGGCCTGGATGGTCCGCTCCAGCAGCTGCAGGATCTCGCGCTTGCTGGAGAACAGCTCGAACAGTTCGCGCAGGCGCTCCAGGTCCGACAGGTCCTGCACCCCCATCAGGCGGGTCTGGCCGGCCACCAGCATGTCGTCGGCGGCCGGCTGCAGGGCCTGCTCGGCCAGTTCGATGCTGTGCGCCAGCAGCTGCTCCAGCTCGGAACGGGCATCGCGCAGCTCCAGCAGCAGGCGGGTGCGGATCTCGGCCATCGGCAGGCCAGCGAAATGGGCATTGAGGTAGTTGGCGACCTGCTCCAGCTGGCCTGGCGCGAAGTCCTGACGGGTCTCGATGACCCGGTTCTGCACCTCGTTGTCGGCGAACACCAGGATCGCCAGCACCCGGCGCCCGTCCAGCGCCACGAAATCGATCTGTCGGAAGGCGAACTGCTCGCGCCGTGGCGCGCTGACCACGCCGACGAAGTGACTCATCGCCGACAGCAGCTCCGAGGCGCTGCCGAGCAGGGCCTGGGTGCTGCCGCCGCTGGCCAGCTCCTGACGCAGACGGGCCAGCTCGCCCTCGCCCGGCGGCTGCATCTGCAGCAGGCTGTCGACGAACACCCGGTAGCCATGCGCGGTCGGGATGCGCCCGGCCGAGGTATGCGGCGACGCCAGCAGCCCCAGGTCTTCAAGGTCGCCAAGGATGTTGCGGATGGTGGCCGGGCTGACCTCCAGGCCAGCCACACGCGCCAGCGTCTGCGAGCCGACCGGCTCGCCGTCCTGGATGTAACGCGCGATCAGCGTGCGCAGCAGATGGCGCGCACGCGGGGCAAGCTGGTCGGGAGAACCGTGCATGGAATCAACCTGTGAGACACGGACACTAGATAATGGCGGCGCATCACCTTGGCAAGTCATTGGACCTCCCTCGCCCGCGTGCTAGCGTTGCGCGGCTGCTGATACCCCCTTACCCATGCTCAGACATCTTTCGATCAAGGATTTTGCCGTCGTCCGCGCCACCGAACTGGAGTTCGGGCCAGGCATGACCGTGGTTTCAGGCGAGACCGGCGCCGGCAAGTCGCTGATGGTCGACGCGCTGGGCTTCCTGTCCGGCCTGCGCGCCGACAGTGGCGTGGTCCGCCACGGCGCTGCGCGCGCCGAACTTTCCGCCGAATTCGCGCTGGACCAGCTGCAGGCCGCGCGCCAGTGGCTGGCCGACAACGAGCTGGACGACGAGGAACAGTGCCAGCTGCGCCGCGTGATCCGCGCCGATGGCGGTTCGCGGGCGTGGATCAATGGCCGCCCGGTGACCCTGGCCCAGCTGGGCGACCTGGCCTCGTTGCTGGTGGAGATCCATGGCCAGCACGAACAGCAGGCCCTGCTGACGCGCCCGTCGCAGCTGGCCCTGCTGGACGCTTATGCCGGCAACGAGAACGAGCGCCGCCAGGTGCGCCGCGCCGCCGCGGCCTGGCAGGCTCTGGTCGATGAATCGCTGGCGCTGTCGCAACAGGGCGACGTCAGTGACCGGATCGGCTTCCTGGAGCACCAGCTGCGCGAACTGGACCGCGAAGATCTGGAACCGGAGTCGATCGTCGCACTCGGTGCCAGCCACCGCCGCCAGGCCCACGCCAGCGCCCTGCTGAGCGCCTGCCAGGCGGCCAGCAACCAGCTCAATGGCGACGACGGCAGTTCCGCGCTGGACCTGCTGCAGCAGGTGCGCCACGAGCTGTCGCGCCTGATCGAACACGACCCGCGCCTGGGCGAGGTGGACGGCCTGATCGAGAACGCCTCGATCCAGCTGCACGAAGCCCTGTCGCTGCTGGACCGTGTGCATGACGACCTCGACGCCGACCCGGAACAGTTCGAGGAGAACGAGCGCCGCCTCGGCCGCCTGCACGACCTGGCCCGCAAGCACCGCGTGCCGATGGACGAACTGGGCGCGCAGCGCGAGCGCATGCATGCCGAAGTGGAACAGCTGCGCGGCGCCGACGAACGCCTGCAGCGCCTGGCCGGCGAGATCGACAAGGCCGCCGCCGCCTGGTGCGTACAGGCCGAGGTGCTGACCGCCAGCCGTCGCAGCGCCGCTGCCGAACTGTCGGCCACCACCACCGGCATCATCGCCGAGCTCGGCATGGGCGGCGGCCAGTTCCTGATCGAGCTGGAGCCACAGGACGCCGGCAAGCCCGATCCGCAGGGTGCGGAGCGCGTGGAGTTCCTGGTCGCCGCCAACGCCGGCCAGCCGCCGCGCGCACTGCGCAAGGTGGCCTCGGGCGGTGAACTGTCACGTATCTCGCTGGCCATTGAAGTGGCTGCGCTGGACCTGGATGCGGTGCCGACCATGGTGTTCGACGAGGTCGACTCCGGCATCGGCGGTGCAGTGGCTGACATTGTCGGCCAGAAGCTGCGCGCGCTCGGCGAGAAGCGCCAGGTGCTGTGCGTGACCCACCTGCCGCAGGTCGCCTCCAAGGGCCATGCCCATTACCGGGTCAGCAAGGCCCCGGTGGAAGGCATGACCCAGAGCGCAGTGGAAAAGCTGGACAGCAAGGCGCGCGAGGAAGAACTGGCGCGCATGCTGGGCGGCGTGGAAGTGAGCAAGGAAGCGCGCGCCGCCGCACGCAAGCTGCTGCAGGTCTGAGGCCTGTTCGCGGTTATCCACGCATGGCGTGGATCTACAACGCGCGCGGTAGTGCCGGCCGCTGGCCGGCAACCCAACACAGGTGAACGAAGATCATGAGGTTGCCGGCCAGCGGCCGGCACTACCCCCGTGGCCGCGCCAGATCCACCGTTTCCACCAGGAAATCGAGGAAGGCGCGCACCCGCAGCGGCAGGTAGCCACCCTGCCCCAGGAACACCGCGTGCACCTCTTCCAGGTCACCGGGGTTGGCCTCTTCCAGCACCGGCAGCAGGCGTCCGGCGGCGATGTCCTCCTGCACCTGGTAGGTCGCCAGCCGCGCCATGCCCAACCCGCCCAGCACCAGCTGCCGCAGCGCGTTGCCATTGCTGGCGCGGGCATTGCCACTGGGCAGCACCATCCGCTCGCGTCCGTCCTGCAGCAGCGGCCAGCCCTGCATCGCACGCGCATGGCCGATGTCCAGACGGTTGTGCGACATCAGCTCCTCAGCGTTGCGCGGCAGTCCATGCCGCTGCGCGTAGGCTGGCGCGGCCACGATCATCATCCGCGTCGCACCCAGCCGTCGCGCCACCAGGCTGGAACTCTTCAGCGGGCCGGCCCGCACCGCCACGTCGGTGCGCTGCTCAAGCAGGTCGATCACCTCGTCGTTCAAGGTCAGATCCACCCCCACCTGCGGATTGCGCTCCAGGAATGCCGGCAGCAGCGGCAACAGGAAATGCTGGCCGAACGGCACGTTGGAATTGACCCGAAGGCGTCCGCGCGGCTCGGCATGGGCGCTGGCGCAGCGCTCGGCCTCCTCCAGGTCGGCCAGCACGCGCAGGCCGCGCTCGTAGAACGCGCAGCCTTCCGGGGTCAGCTGCAGCTGGCGGGTGGAGCGCTGCAGCAGGCGCGTACCCAGCCGTTGCTCCAGCCGGGCCACCAGCTTGCTGACTGCCGACGGCGTCATGTCCAGGGTGCGGGCGGCGGCAGAGAAGCCACCGGTCTCGATCACCCGCACGAACACTTCCAGTTCGCCGGCTCGGTTGATGTCGGGTCGCGCCATGGCGATGAATCCAGTTCACAGATGATTATCCATGCGCAGTCTAGTTCACAGATCGACGGAGAATCACCATGGCCCTCCCTCCTCCCGGGATTGCCCGATGAACCGCCTCAGCCAGCTCACCGCGACCGCCTTGATCACCCTCTCCAGCGCAGCCAGTGCCGCCCCGGCCCCGCACTGGGTCGCCAGCTGGCAGGCCAGTCCGCAACCGGTCTGGGGCGCCGATTTCCTGTTCCCGACCCTGGTCCCGGCCACGCTGCAGGACCAGACCTTCCGCCAGACCGCGCGCATCAGCCTGGGCGGGCCTCGGCTGCGGGTGCGGCTGAGCAATGCCTATGGCAGACAGCCGCTGCGGATCGGGGCGGCAAGCGTGGCGGCACAGGCTGGCGCAATGCCGCAGCCGCTCAGCTTCGACGGCCAGCCCGGGGTGCTGATCGGCCCAGGTCAGGAACGGCTGAGCGATCCGCTGCCACTGGCCACGGATGACCGCCAGGCGTTGCAGATCAGTGTCTTTGTGCCGGAACCGACTCCCGTCAAGACGTTCCACTGGGAGGGTCGGCAGACCAGTTGGATTGCGCCCGGCGACCAGAGCCAGACCCAGGCTCTGAGCGGGGCCAGCAGCACCACTGCCCGCCTGTTCCTGGCTGGCATCGAGGTCGAGGCGGCGGCCAGCGCACGCAGCGTGGTGGTGATCGGCGACTCGATCACCGACGGTGCCACCGCCAGCCTCGACCAGGACCAGCGCTGGACCGACCATCTGGCGGCGCGTCTGGCACCGCGGGGCGTTGCCGTGGTCAACGCCGGTATTTCCGGGGGGCGGCTGCTGCGCGATGGCATGGGCGAATCCGCCTTGGCCCGCTTCCGGCGTGACGTGCTGGATCAACCAGGCGTGGTCAGCGTAGTCGTGCTGATCGGCATCAATGACATCAGCTGGCCCGGCACCGCCTTCGCCCGGAACCAGGCCCGGCCCACGCTGGCCGAACTGCAGGCGGGGTATCGCACCCTGGCCGAGCAGGCCCATCGGCGGGGTCTACGCATCCTCGGCGCCACCCTGACACCGTTCGCCGGCGCCCTGCCCGGCACGCCGCTGGACGACTACTACCAGCCGGAGAAGGAGGCACTGCGCCAACAGCTCAATGCCTGGCTGCGCAGCGACAGCCCGTTCGATGCGGTGATCGACCTGGATGCGGCGCTGCGCGACCCGGCCGATCCGTCACGGATGGCCGCCGCCTACGACTCCGGCGACCACCTGCATCCGGGCGATGCGGGTAACCGGGCCATGGCCGAGGCGGTGGATCTGGAGGTGTTGATGGGGCCCCTCACGCATGGCGTGGATCTGCCGTAAGCAACGAAAAACCCCGGGCAGGCCCGGGGTTTCGTCGCATCCAGCTGGCTGGAACGGCTTACTTGCGCTTCTTGCGCACGTACAGCACCAGCGAATGCTCTTCCAGCTCGTAGCCGTGGTCGGCCGCGATCTTGCGCTGCAGCTCCTCGATCTCGTGGCTTTCGAACTCGATGATCTTGCCGCTGTCCACGTCGACCATGTGGTCGTGGTGGCCGCCACGGTCCAGCTCGTAGACGGCCTGGCCGCCTTCGAAATTGTGCTTGAGCACGAGGCCGGCGGCCTCGAACTGGGTCAGCACCCGGTAGACCGTCGCCAGGCCGATCTCGTCGCCATGCTCGAGCAGCTGGCGGTAGATGTCTTCGGCGGTCATGTGGTGCTGGGCATTGCGCTGTTCAAGCAGCGCCAGGATCCGCATCCGTGGATGGGTCACCTTCAGGCCGACTTTTCGCAGGTCGTGGGTTTCCATAGGTCTCCGTTCATTGGCGATTTAGCGCCAGCTGCCTCGGATTGGGTCGCGGTGGCACGCCGGGAGTGTATCATCGGTTTGATTTCCCCAACCGCCAGTCCCGATGCGCAATCTCCTGTTGGTCGCCGCCGTCGCCCTGTCCACCACCGGGTGCGGCATCATCTACAAGCAACCCATCTATCAGGGCAACCTGATCCGGGAAGATGCCGTGGCCAAGCTGCAGGTCGGGCAGAGCAAGCAGCAGGTCACCGCGCTGCTGGGCACCCCGTCCATTCCGGACCCGTTCCACGCCCAGCGCTGGGACTACACCTCCAGCCAGCGCGTGAACCGCCTGGGCCGTACCGAGGTGAAGAACTTCACCGTGTTCTTCGACAATGACAACGTGACCCGCTGGGAAGGCGATTACTTCCCGGGTAACGACAAGGCCCTGGCCCAGCAGACCGTGCGCCAGTTCGGCCGCAATCTGCCGAAGGACAAGAAGAAGAAGGGTCGCTGACGCCCCCTGCCCGTCCTCGCGGACGGGCGACAGGAATCAACCGCCGAGCGCGCGACGCCGGCGGTTATCCTTGGGGTCGGCCTGCAACGGGCGTAGCAGCTCGATGCGGTCGCCATCCAGCAGCACCTGCTGCGGGCGCGCCAGCAGCCCATGCACGGCCGCCGCCGGGCAGTCGGCACTGCCTTCCAGCGCAGCAGCGGCAATGGCCTCGGCCACGGTCGCGCCCTCGTCCAGCTGCAACCGGCGCGAAAGCACCCGCTGCGGCCAGGCCAGCACCACCTCGACCTCGATCATCGCTCAGGCCTCGTCGGCAACGCGGATGAAGTCGTTGACCATGCGGTCGGCCAGGCTCTGGAAGCCCAATGCCAGCGCCGGACCGAGCAGGCGCGAACTGGGCTCGAAGTCCAGGGTCAGGGTGACCTTGCAGGCATCTTCGGCCAGCGCATGGAACTCCCAGCGGCCGTGCAGCTGCTTGAACGGGCCATCGCGCAGCTGCATATCGATGCTGTGCGGGCGCTGCAGGGTGTTTTCAGTCTGGAACCAGGTGCTGAACGAGCCCAGGCCCAGGTCCAGGCGTGCTACCAGCCGGTCCTCGCCCTGCTCCAGGATCTGGGCAGCCGAACACCAGCGGAAACGGCGCGGATAGGCCTGGACATCATTGACCAGGTCGAACATGCGCGCGGCCGAATGTTCGACCAGGGCGCTGCGGAGGATAGTAGGCATGAATACAGGACGTTTCGGCAATCGACCGGGCGGGCCCGAATCGGAGACAATACGGAAATGAGCAAGAACAGCGGCAAGGATAAAGCAAAGAGCGCGACGGCCAACAAAACCATCGCGTTGAACAAGCGTGCCCGCCACGAGTACCACATCGAAGACCGCTTCGAAGCCGGCCTGGCCCTGCAGGGCTGGGAGGTGAAATCGATCCGTGCTGGCCGCGGCAACATCGTCGATGCCTACGCCTACGTGAAGGATGGTGAGATCTTCCTGATCGGCGCGCAGATCACTCCGTTGATCCAGGCCTCGACCCATGTCGTGGCCAACGACCGGCGCGATCGCAAGCTGCTGCTGCACCGGAGCGAGATCGACAAGCTGGTCGGCAAGGTCGAGCGCGATGGCTACACGATCGTGCCCACCGCGATGTACTGGAGCAAGAACAAGATCAAGCTCGAAGTCGCGCTGGCCAAGGGCAAGCAGACCCACGACAAGCGCGATGCCGCCAAGGACCGCGACTGGGCGATCGAGAAGCAGCGCGTGATGCGTCGCGGCAACCGCGACGCGTAAGGCCGTTGCACATGACCATGTAGAGCCGAGCCATGCTCGGCTGCCTTGGCTTTCTGTAGAGCCGAGCCATGCTCGGCTTCGGTAAGAAAAGCAGTCGAGCATGGCTTGTATGTTCCTCCCGGCTCCTAGGCGGTATGTAGGAGCCAGGGTGGAGGGACCGTCAAGCATGCATCTGCGGATACTA
>NZ_JASJSQ010000116.1:0-14017 GCF_030236855.1 Stenotrophomonas maltophilia group sp. Smal13 | reverse complement strand
GGCTGCCACCAGCGGGAGCCCGATGGCCAGCACCGCCGCGGCCGCCGCCACGGCCATGTAACCTGGCGAGCGTCCGTGCTGCAACGCCCGCGTACTGAACGCAGCGAGACGCGGAATCCAGTCCAGGGAACGTTCGTAGAGCCTGGCAAGGCCGAAGGTGGCTAGCCGCGGGGCAACCGCATCCACCATGCGGTGCAGCACGTCCCACAGCAGATAGACGATCGCACCCAGCGCCAGCGTGGTGGCAAAGGTCAGCGACTCTGCCAGCAGTGCCCGCGCCAGCGGCGCCAGCACAGGGTCGTCGCCGGCGGTCATGGCCACCCCCGCAGCTTCTACCATCGGCTGGGCCCAGGCCGGGAACAGCCCCAGCGCGACGCCGAAGCCGGCCAGCACCATGGGCGGCAGCACCAGCGCGGGACCGGCCTCATGCACGCCGGTGAGCGCGGGCTCGGGCGCGCGGTGCCAGAACACGCGCACGGCGGCGACACCGGCCACGGCCACCGCGATGGCCGAGAACACCGTGTTGGCCAGCGGCGCGAAAGCCAGCACGTTGTCGGCCGCCTTGGCGTCGCCGATCAGGTCCTTCACCACGAAGCCGAACGACAAGGGGATGCCGGCCATCGACATGCCGGCCAGCGCCGCCGCCGCCGCGGTCCACGGCATGGCGTGGCGCAGGTTGCCCAGTCGGTCGATGATGCGGGTGCCGGTGCCATGATCGACATTGCCAGCGACGAAGAACAGCGGCGCCTTGTACAGCGCATGCGCCAGCAGCAGCGCGCCCACAGCCACCGCAGCACCTTCGCCTGGCATGCCCACCAGCGCCACCAAGGTGCCCAGCGTGGCCACCGTCGACCAGGCCAGGATGCGCTTGAGGTCGCGCTCGCGCAGCGCCAGCACCATGCCCCAGGCGGCGGTGATCGAACCCGCGCCCTGCAGCAGCACCTGCCACAGCAGCCAGTCGTCGAGGCCGGCGTCCAGCCGCGCCAGCAGGTACACACCCAGCTTCACCATCGTGGCCGAATGCAGGTAGGCCGACACCGGTGTTGGCGCGGCCATCGCGTTGGGAAGCCAGAAGTGGAACGGGAACTGCGCGCTCTTGGTGAAGGCGCCCACGATCACCAACAGGACACCCGCCGTCAGCAGCGGGGTGGGCGCGGTGGCCGGCAGGCGTTCGACGATCACGCTGATGGTGCTGGTGCCCATCACCTGCCCGATCAGGATCAAGCCCGCCAGCAGCGCCAGGCCGCCGGTGCCTGTCACCAGCAGCGCCTGCTGCGCCGCCTTGCGGCTGACCGCGCGTTCATGGTGGAAGCCGACGAGCAGGAAGGACAGCACGCTGGTGGCTTCCCAGAACAGGAAGAGCGTGAACAGATTGTCAGCAGTGACGCAGCCGATCATCGCCACCATGAACAGCGTGAGCTGCACGAACAGCCGCCGTTGCCCCGGGTGGCTTGCGAAGTAGCCGCCGGCGTAGACGAATACCGCGCTGCCCACAGCCGTGATCATCAGCAGCATCAGCACCGCCAGGCCGTCGATGCGCCAGGCCAGCGAGATGCCCAGCGCCGGTATCCACTCGAGCGCACCACCCGTCGGCAGCTGCAGCCACAACAACATGCCCACCACGACGCCCAGCGCGGCCAGAGGCAGCGCCGTGAAGGCGGCACGAGAGGCCAGCCCCATGCCGCCATCGGCCGCCGAGCTCAGAAGCGGCGTGCCCACGCTCAGCGCCCCGCCCGCCGCAACATCGTCACGCCCAGCGTGACGATGGTCAGCGGCACCACGAACCCCAGCATCGCGTCGCCGAAGGCCTGGACGCCGTCATGGCGCTGCGCCGCCAGCACCAGGTAGGCCACATACGCGACGTAGTAGCCCAGGAACAGGCCGCCCTCCCAACGGGCGATCTCGCGACCGGTCAGGAAGACCGGCAGGCAAGCCACCAGTGCGGCGAGCATGACCCACAGATCAAACCGGGCCACGTCCGGCGGCAGCGGCAGCGCGGCACCGGTGCCCACAGCCGCCACGACGGCCCCCAGGCCAACGACGCCAAAGAGGTTGAACACGCAACTGCCCACCACGTTGCCCACGGCGATGTCGCGTTCGCCCTTGAGGCTGGCCACTACCGATGCCGCCACCTCCGGCAGCGAAGTGCCCGAGGCGACGATGGTCAGGCCGATGATCACCTCCGACAGACCGAGTGCACGCGCGAAGATGACTGCCGCCTGCACCAGCCAATCCGATCCCAGCACGAGCAGCACCAGCCCGGCGACGATCAGACCGAGCTGTGCCGGCAGCCGGGCGTCCCACCGCCCCGCCTTGGCCGGCTGCAGTGTGTCGGCGTACTCGTCGGGACCGGTCGCGGCCGGCTCCGCGCGCGACTGCCGGACCAGGAACGCGGTGTAGGCCATCAGCAGGCCGAGCAGCAGCGATCCGTCGAACAGCCCCAACGATCCGTCCAGGCCCAGGACGATGAGCAACACGGCGCCGCCGATCATGATCGGCGCCTCCTGGCGGATGACTTGCCGGTGCACCGCCAGCGGCGTGATGAGCGCGGCCAGGCCCAGGACGAACAGCACGTTGAAGATGTTGCTGCCCACGGCGTTGCCCACCGCCAGCCCGCCCTGCCCGGCCAGCACTGCGCCGGTTGTCACGGCCATCTCCGGTGCACTGGTGCCAAAAGCCACCACCGTGAGACCCACCACCAGCGGCGACAGACCCAGGCGCAATGCCAGGAGCGACGCACCGCGCACGAGGATGAAGGCGCCGGCAACCAAGGCCAGGAGCCCCCCCGCGAACAGAAGAAAAGTCATTGCCGCAAAGTCGCCATGGCTCAGTTGCTCAAGGGAGGTTTCGAGGTGGCGCCGCGCACCCAGCTGCGAACCATGGACAGGAGCGTGCCTCCCGTCAGCATGCCCAGCACGTACACCGCCAGCAGCAGCAACGACAGCGGTAGCGTCAAGCTCGCAGACAGGAACTGCACGGTCACAGTGTCGAGGTTCTGGAACTTGAAGAGAAAAACGACAGCCGTCATGGCGAGCAGCAGGGCCAAGTAGACATGTTTCATGTTGTTCCTTCTTCGCACAGCAGACAAGCTGTTGCGGGAATTATGCCTTTGTTGGTTAGCTCGACAAACAACAAGGCCGACAGCGCTGCAGCGCGGCCGGCCTCGGGAATGGAGAATGGGGGAAGGGGAATCACCTGATGCTTGATCGAACGTTAGCCCGGCATCGAGATGCCAGGGCGCGGCACCACCTGAAAGTCGAGGCCGTAGACCAGTGGTTCGACACACTCCTGGTCTTCCATCGGCAGCACCCACCGCTCAAGTGCCGCGCGCAACAACATCGACTCGCCCGGGTGCACCTCGCCGTCGGCCTCGATGACTTGAGCGCAAAGCTTGATCACCAGCGCCTGCAACGCGACGTTATCGATCTCGTCCAGCCAGGCAGCGAGCGTCGGGCCGTCGATCAGGATATCCCGCCCCGGGCGAACACCGGTCATCAGGTCCTGGCACAACTCGTCCAGAACGACATGCCATTGCAGGCCATGCAGATCGAGCCGTTCGAAGGCCTGCGTGTCGGCCAGTCGCTGCCATTCGACATCCTTGATGTCGCCGTTGGCGAGCAAGGCGGTGGCCAGGATGCGCCCGGCGGCCTGAGGGCTGTTGCGGGGGTAGTGCCGGAAAACTGGGTGGTTCATTGGCTTGGTCCTCCTTAAGGGGCCATGGAGAGCGGTGGATGGCGGTGGTCAGCCGAGCCTGAACACCACGAAGACGGTCAGCGTCATGGCCAGCAGTGTCCAACCAGCGGCTCGCGCCGCGGGGTACCAGCGGGTGACCGATGGCGTGATGGCGATGGTGGTGGCACGTTGCTGCCGGGCGCGGTGGGAATGAAGATGGTGCATCGTGAAGCTCCTGGAGTTAGGGCGTGTTAACACTAATGGCGATTTCTGCGACTGCGCGGGACAATCTCTGGCATGGAGATCACACCCGAGCAATTCGCCACCATCGAGCACTGTCTGCCCAAGCAGCGCGGCAATGTCAGCCTGAGCAACCTGCAGGTAGTCAACGCCATCCTCTATGTGGCCGAGCATGGCTGCAAGTGGCGTGGACTGCCCAAACGGTTCGGCAACTGGCACACGATCTACACGCGCATGAACCGCTGGACCAAGGCCGGTGTACTCGATCGCATGTTCGAGGAATTGCAGCGGGCCCAGGTCGTGCGCATCAAGATCGAGGCGGTCTCGCTGGACTCCACCAGCATCAAGGTCCACCCAGACGGCACCGGAGCGTTAAAAAAAACGGCCCTCAGTCCATCGGCAAGTCCCGAGGCGGATGGAACACCAAGATTCATATGGTTGCCGCGGATGCTCGAACGGCCGTGACGTTCTGCCTCTCGCCAGGACAAGCGCACGACGCACCTGAAGGCAGGCGTTTGCTCAGCAGCCTCGGGGCGACAAGCCGACCCGTTCATTTGCTCATGGACCGGGCATACGAAGGCAATGAAACCCGCCAACTTGCTCTGGACCTGGGATTCATTCCGGTCGTGCCCCCGACCAGCAAACGCCTTGATCCTTGGGAATACGACCGGGCCATGTACAAGCGCCGCAATGAGGTCGAGCGACTGTTTCGTCGCCTCAAGGGTTACCGGCGCATCTTCTCGCGCTTCGAGAAACTCGATCTCATGTTCCTCGGCTTCATCAGCTTCGTGCTTGTCGCAGATGGACTGAGAATGTGTTAACAGGCCCTAGTTCAAGAAACAGTACATCGCTGATGGGACACACCAACTGCCCGTTGGAGACACCAGCTACGAGGGCATCCAAAAGATCCGCCGCTCCCGGTGGACTCGACGCGAGCGTGCGTGCGGCGCGCAGGTGAATCCAGAAGCACTTGTCGAGGTAGATGCGGCCCCGCGCAGCCACCCACTCACCGAGTTCGATCACGCGGCGTCGCTCATACTCATCGACCGTGATCTGTGGCGTAGAACGATGGAACGCAAATCGGTCGGCAATGCGGGGAGAAGTCACTGGGTTTCGTGTCCATTTTTTAGCGGGTCAGGCCGGCTTGTGTTGAGGAATCCCCCTACCCCAACCTTGCGGCCAGCGCATCTGCTTGCTCGGCAAACTTCTTCGCATCGGCCTTCTGCAACTGCGCCAGGTTGTGCAGCTTCCAGCGGATGCCCGGCAGTTGTTCGAGGTGTGCGATGTCCAGCAATGACCACTCCGGCGTGCCAGCGGCCAGCGACAGCAGGAAGCGCCGCTCGTCGTCGTCCAAACCCTGCTGGATTTCGCGCACCATGCGTTCTCGCGCGTCGAGCAGCGCATCAAGCGGCACCGGCTCGGTCGTCATGCCTTGGAAGTTGTGCTCGTAGTCGTGCCGGATGTCTCGCAGCGGCGTGAACAACACTTCATGGATCGGCCGGTTGCTGCTGGCCAGATAGACCACGAAGGCGCGCCGGATGCCGGGCGTGATGCCCTCGTGCGCAAAGAGCTGCATCACGTCGAACAGATCACGCGGATGCTGCCGATCCAGCGCCGCCACCAGCTTGCCGCCGTACACTTCTTCCAGCGACACCACCGGAATCTCCAGATCGGCCATCAACACGTCACGGGCCATCGGCGTCAGCGAGGCGCGGCGCACCGGCTGCACCGTGCCGCGCATGACGAAGTTGACTTCGACCTTGACCTGAATCGAGCCGCGACGCACCAGCAACTTGGTTTCCCCTGCTGCTGCCGCTGGCGCGTGTGTGTGGAATCCTCGCTTCTTCAACCGCTCCGCAGCTTGCCGGATGGCCTCGTTGATGCGCGCCAGTGCCTCGTCGCGCGGCAAGGTGTGATCGGGAAAAACCAGATCGAGATCGACCGACAAGCGCGGCATGTCGCGCACGAACAGGTTGATCGCCGTACCGCCCTTCAGGGCAAAGGTATCGTCAACAAACACCAGCGGCGCGACCTGCGTCAGCAGGCGCGCGGTATCGAGATAGGTCTGGTTCATGGCTTGAGTACCAGCAGGCCATCGGCCGATCGAGACACCCAGGGACGGTCGCTACCCGTCGGCAGCGCGGCCGGATCGAGCTTGGCCGCCCAGGGCAATGACGCCTCGCGGCCGAGTTGCAGGCACAGCCGCACGGTCTTGACGTTTGTGCAGTGTTGCAACAGCTCGCGTAACACGTCGGGGCGCAGGCTATAGGCGCTCTCCACCAGTTCGCGGGCTTCCTGTAAGGGCTGGCGCACGCCAACCTCACTCAACAGTTCCAGCAAGGCGCGCTCCGGCGCGGACACCTGCGGCGCCCCGCTGCGCTTCTCGAACGCGCCAACGTGCAACAAGGCGGCCGGCTGCTCGTCGAACAGCCGTTTGCGGTGGTATTCAGCTGGGAATCGTTCCGTGAACCATTCCGGCAAGCGTGCGGCCTTCCAGCCATACAGATGCAGCACCGGCTGCTGCGCTACGTACTGCCGCACACCGTACCAGTCCAGCGCCGACTTGCCGCCGACGTGCAGCCCCTCGAACTGGCGCTGCAACAGCAGCAGGCTGGGATGAAGCGCCGGGGGATCGTTGGGGCGGCAGAACACCCCCCGCGCCAGGCGCTTGAGCCACCCTGCCCGGACGTAGTGAACAGCCAGGTCAGCAGAGATGCCCAACGCCGCCAAGTCCAGCGAGGTCAGCGGCGTTCCCGGTGCCAACCGGGTGTAGAGCACATTTAGTCTGCTTGAATTAGTCGTAGCCATACTACGATATATATATCTTTTCCAAGAAAACGTCAATTTGATATGGAACCACCAATCGTAGGCTGGATACGACAATGGAATCTAATCCAAACAATCACCCTTTCGGCATAGCCGTGCGGGAAGAAGGTCGGGTGTCATCTCCCCTGCCCCGCCGGAATCCTCGATCCCCAGCGATAAACGCCTCCAGCATATGCGGGATCAGCGTCATGGCATCGACCGTCTCGCCATACGCCTGCGCGTGCAGCGCGGCGTAGCGGTCAAGGTCGGCTTTCAAGCTGACCGGGCACGCAAAGGTCAGCTTGATGCTCTCGGTCTTGGGCAGCGGCCCGAGCCGCAGCTTCTTGGTTGTGCTCATTGCATCGCCCCCCGTTGGAAGAACATCGGCTGGTAAGGCCGCAACACCAAATCGCGGTTGACGATGATGCGCACCGGCAGGCCCGGCCGCGTGGTCAGCGTCGGCTGGATATTCATGTTGCGCCGGGTGATCTCTTGGCCGACCTGATTGATGCTGTCCTGCGCGCTGTCGCGCCCGGCAATCACAATGCGGTTGCCGTCCTGCCGGTTCTCCGGCGCGGCCAGTTCGGCGCCCACGCCCAGCAGCGTCGTCAACACCGCGCCCGCAACGATGCGATTCCAGTGCCAGTTCACGTCATCCTCCAGGCCAGCGTAGCCGGCCGGATCGGTGCCCACTAGGTTGTCGAGCGTCAGCGAAGACGTGTCGGGCAAGATGATCCGGTTCCACACTACTTGCACGCGGCTCTGCCCGTAGCTGACCTGGCTGTTGTAGCGCCCAAGGATGCGCGCCCCCTGCGGAATCAGCAGGAACTTGCCCGTGGCTGTGTCAAAGACTGGCTCTGTCACCGTGGCGATCACGTCGCCCGGCAAGTCCGACTTGATGCCTGTCACCAGCGCACCGGCGATCACCGTTCCGGCCATCACCTGATACGGCGACGCGGGCAGCGCCAGATTGCCGGAATTGCGGGTTTCCGTAGAACCGGCTTTCAGGAACGCCTCTTTCTGGTCTTGCCGGTTCTGCACGGCGGTCGGGTCGGCGGGCTGGGCCACCGTCGAGGCAGGTCCAGCAGCGAGCGGATCAAAGGCCGCAAGCGTGCTTGCAGCCCCCGGCGCCGCCTGCGCGACCGTGGCGTCGGTCTGCGCTTGGCCGCCCGAGCGGAAGAACACCGACGAGGCCGCCGCCGCGTCCGCCTCCTTGCGCAAGGCATCTTCGGGATCATGGCCTGGCGGCGAATAGCCTGGCGTCACCGGCTGCTGCGAAGCGACGATGGCCGGGCCAAGGTCGCCGGGCAACGGCGGCCCCAGCTCGGGCACATCGGGCGGCAAGGCTGGCGGCAGCTTCGAGTAGTCCGTCGGTAGCGCATCCAGCCCTTCGGACTTCGAGACGCGATCGACGTTGTAAAGCTCGGTTTGCTCGCCCGTACCGCGCCGCTGCGGTTGCAGCGACCAGATCGTGGCCCCAAGGACGGCGACCGACAGGCCGCCGACGAGGATGGCCAGCGTGCGCCGGTTCAAGCGAGTGACCGGGCGCGGCTGGGCGCGCAGCGCCACCGCTTCCGGCGCGACCTTGCCTGCCTGCGGCGTGGCGAGGTCGGGGGTGTCGTCCTGGCTCATGGTCAGTTCCTCCGCGCAACGCCGTCCGTGCGCTCAATTCGCACCACGTCGCCCTTGTCCCCGCCCAGGCGCAGTTCGGCGGCACCGAACAGCCGATCCACGATGTAGTACGGCGAGCGGAAGCGGTAGTTGACCAGTTGCCCGTCGCCTTCCGGCCCGATTACGAACAGCGGCGGCAGCTCGCCTTGCGCGATGCCGGCGGGGAACTGGATATAGACCTTCTGCCCGTCGTCGAAGGCGCGCAGCGGCTTCCACGGCGGGTTGCTACCGCTGACCGCGTAGCGGAAGCGCAGGTTTTCCAGCGACAAGCCGGAGTCCACCGGCGCGGCGGCGCTGGCCGCCTGCGCCTGGCGCTGCAAGGCCAGCATCCGGTCACGCGGATACTCCCAAGAAGCCGAGGCCATCCACGTCTTTTCCGTCGAAGCCAACTCCAGCAGGTACGTCCTGCGGCTGGTGGTGATGACGAGATTGGTCTTGAGGCCCGAGCGGATCGGCTTGACCAGCACATTGACGCGCAGGTCAGCACCGCTGCCGCTCGACGTATCGCCCACGATCCAGCGCACGGTATCGCCCGCCGCCACCGTCACCAGTTCCTCGCCCGGCTGGAGTGAAACCACGGTCACGCGGCCCACGGCCGCATAGACTTGGTAGAGCGCGCCATCGGTGAAGGGCCACACCTGAATCGCGTTGACGTAGCCCTCGCGCGTGGGTGCGACGCGCGCCTCGGCATTGGCCCGTGAGACGCGCACCTTCTCGTCGGCTGGCTCCGGCGTGGGCTTGGCGTCCTCGGCTTCGGGCAATGGCTTCAACTGCGCCGGCATCGGCAGCACCTCGGGCACCGCCACCACCTCCACCGGCGTGGGTGGCTCGGGTAGCGGCTGGGCCTGCACCGGCTCATCGAGCGAGATGGTCGGCGGTGGCTTGCCCTGCGTAGCGCAGCCCGCCAGGGCAAGCAAGATCACCGGCAAGGCGGATTTACGGAAAAGATCATTCATGGCTTGGCTCCTTCGGAAGAATCCAGTTCGCGGCTCCATGACAGGCCGTTGACGTAGATGCCCAGGGGGTTCTGGCGCAGGCGTTCTTCGGTGCGCGGCGGCTGGAGCACGATGGACACCACGGCCGTCCACCGCTCCAAGCCCGCCGCGGCGCCGTTGACGTAGCGGCGTTCCGTCCAGCGCACGTTGAAAGACGTGTCGCTGGCGCGCACGACGCTGGTGATCTGCACCGTCACCGACTCCTTGCCGATGCGCGCGAACGGGTCGTTGACCCGTGCGTAGTCGTTGAGCACGGCCGCGCCCTTGTCGGTCGTGTAGTCGTAGGCGTCCAGCCAGTTCTGGCGGACGACGATGGGGTCGATGGACAGCGAGCGCACCAGCGTCACGAAGCGCGCGATGTGGTGCGCGGTCTGCGCATCGTTGGGCCGGTATGGCGTGGCGGCTTCACCCACGGCGCGTACCTGGCCCGCGTTGTCCACCTCCACGACGTAGGGCGTCACGATGGATTGCGCCGAGCGCCACACCAGGCCGCCGGCCATCAGCAGCGCAAGCGTCAGGCAGCCGAAGGCCATCAGGCGCCAGTTCTTCGCCTGCACGCGCGGCGAGCCGATGCGCTCGTCCCACACTTGGCCGGCAGCTTGGTACGGCGTGGCAGGTTGCGGCGTGTCGGCGTAGCGCACCTGCGGTTTCTTGAATCGCATGGTCAGTTCTCCTTATGAATCGGAATCGCGCAGGCTCGGCCCCTGGCCGGAGCCGCCGCCATCGCCACCGCGCAGCGCGTGGGCGGTGGTGGTCGCGGCGTGGGTGAGTTGCTGGCGGCGATGCAGGCGCTTGGCCCAAGCGGGCTGTTCCTGTGTCTGCGCCGTAGCGGCGCCGGATGCGGCCTCGCCTGCGGCACCCTGACCGGATGCCGCACCCGCGCCGCCATCGGCAGCAGCGCCATTCCAGCCAGCGCGGAAGGGAGCGGCCATGCGTTGCCCGGCAGCGGAAGCGCGGGATGCAGCGCCTCGCCCGGCTGCCTGCGCGCCGGTCTTAGCGACGTTGCCCAGGCCCGCCATCGCGCCCTTTGCGCCGCCGCCAGCGGCGGCGGAACCGGCCTGGAACGCCGACTTCGCACTGCTGGCCGCCGACGTGGCGGCGCGCGCACCGCTACCGGCCAGCTTGGCGGCAGCCGGGGCCATGCGCGCACCAGCAGCCACGGCGCTACCCACGCCCGTCGCGGCGGCGCCGATGGCGACAGCCGTGCCGGCAGCGCCGACAGCAGCACCGGCCATTGCGCCAGCGCCGAGCTGCGGCGCACCGGACACGAGGCCCGTGGCGATGCCGGGGCCGAAGATCCCGAGCGCCAGCAAGGTGAGCGAGGCCAGCATGATGACCAGCGCGTGGTCGATAGACGGCTCGGCGGGATGGACTTGGAACTGAGCGAACAAGCCCGAGCCGATACCGACGATCACGGCCAGCACCAGAACCTTGACGCCGGAGGCCACTACGTTGCCCAAGACCTTTTCGGCGAGGAACGCGGTCTTGTTCCAGAGCGCGAATGGCACCAGCACGAATCCGGCGAGCGTGGTCAGCTTGAACTCGATCAACGTGATGAACAGTTGGATCGCCAGCACGAAGAAGCACAAGACCACGACCAGCCACGCGAGGAACATCACCACGATGGGGTCGAGGTTCACGAACACTTCGGGAAAGCCCGCCATCTCGCCGATCTGCTCCAGAATCGGCGCCCCAGCGTCGATACCGGTTTTCGCCAGCCGGCCCGGCTGCAAGAAGTTCTCCATCGTGATGGCCGAGCCGGTGGCGGTGATGCCCAATCCCGCAAACGAGCGGAACACGATGCTGGCCAGCCAGTTGAAGTTATTGATGATGTAGGCGAAGGCACCGACGTAGAGCACCTTGCGCAGCAGCTTGGCGATCACGTCCTCGCCCTGGCCGGTGGCATGGCTCATGGCCCAATACAGGCCGGCGATCGTCATGTCGATGACGATCAGCGTGGCCGTGAGGAACGCCACTTCGCCCCGCAGCAGCCCGAAACCCGAGTCGATATAAGCGGCAAAGGTGTTGAGGAATTGGTCGATGATGGTCACATCATTCATGGCGTGTCCTCCGGTTCGGCGGGAACGGCCGGCGCCATGCCATCGGCCGGTTCCTCGAAGCTGGGTGGGATCGGCGGCAGGTCGGCCAGCGTCTGGTATTCATCCGGCCCGGCCTCGCCGGAAAAGAAGCGCCGCCGGAAGGCTTCGGCGGCGGCGCGGCAGGCGTCCTCGCCCGTGGCCTGCCGGTCGGTTGCGCATTGCGCGCGCAATGCGTTGAGCCGCACGGGATCGGCGACCAGGGCTTCGGCAAGGGGGGCGGCCGGCTGCTCGCTGCAAGCGGCCAGCAGCGCCACAAGCAGCGAAACCGACAGGGCGAGGACGCATCGCATGGCGGCCTCCCGTCAGTTGCCGTAGAAGTTCACGGACTGCGGCGTGTACGGCGTGCCTTCGCCCAGGAAACGCCGCCGTACTTCGCGGGCGCGCTCCGTGGCCGCCGCCTGCCGCGCCAGCTCCAGCGACGCCGCCCGGTCTTGCGTGATCTGGAGCCGCTGCGACTGGATCGACTGCTTGGCCTGCAAGGCCAGCAACTGATTCATGGCCTGCATCGCCTGCAACGCACCTTCGGCCGACTGGCTCTTTCCCACGAGGTCGGCCAGCACGCTTTCGTCTTCACCCAGGTTCTGCGACACCTGGGCCTGCATCCGCATGGTGGTTTGCAGGCCATTGAGCGTGTTCCTCCAACGCTCCTGCGCGTCGCGGTACATCTGGTCGCCGCTCACGGTGGCGGCGTACTGCTCCGGGTACAGGCGCTGGAACTCCCGATCCAGATTCGTCACGTCGTAGGCCAAGCCGCGAGCCTGGGCGATCAGCCGCTCGGTCGTCGCCAGATTGGCGCGCAACTGATTCACCACGCTGGACGGCAGGCTGGCGAGGTTGCGCGCCTGGTTCATCAGCATCTGCGCTTCGTTCTGGAGCTGCTGGATCTGGTTGTTGATCTGCTCCAGCGTGCGGATCGCGGTCAGCGTGTTCTGCACGAGGTTGGTGGGATCGACCACGACCCATTGCGCATGGGCGGTGGCGGTGCAAAGCATGGCCGCGATGGCGGCGGCGATAAGACGCTTCTTCATGGCAGGTTCTCCAGGGGTTGGTCAGCGAGGGAACCCGGCGCAAGGCCGGGGAACGAGGGCAGCAGGTCGGCCGCCCAATCGAGGCCGCGATGGCGCAGCCAGGCGCCCGCGAAGCCGGGCACGCCGGCGTCCAGCAGCACGCGGTCTATGTCGCGCTGGTCTTGCGGCGTGGACGCGCCCGCAAACGCCAGCGCTGCCAGCCCCAGGTCGAGGTCGAACAGGCGGTTGCCGAGACGGGATTGGTAGTAGTAGTCGCGCTTGGGCTGCGCGGTGGCGACGATTTCGATCTGCCGCCTGTTGAGGCCGAAGCCCTCGTAGATCGTGCGAATCTGCGGCTCGGTCGCCTGCGGGTTGGGCAAGAAAATCCGACTCGCGCAGCTCTCGATGATCGCGGGCGCGATGCTCGAATCCTTGATGTCGGCCAGGCTCTGCGTAGCGAAGATGACGCTGACGTTCTTCTTGCGTAGCGTCTTGAGCCACTGGCGGATACGCGCGGCAAACACCGGGTCATCGAGGAACAGCCACGCTTCATCGAGGATCAGCAGCGTGGGCGCTCCGTCGAAGCGTTCATCGAAACGCGCAAAGAGGTAATGCAGCACGGCCATGACGGCGGCCTTGCTGTGCATCAGTTCCTCCATCTCGAAGCACTGCACGTCGGCCATGCCCAGCCGGTCGCGGTCGGCGTCCAGCAGCTTGCCGTGGGTACCGCCGAGCACATAAGGCGACAGCGCCTGCCGCAGCGTGTTCGATTGCAGCAGCACGGAAAGCCCCGTCATCGTGCGCTGCTCCACCGGCGCACCGGCGAGGCTTCCCAGCGCCGACCAGATAGCCGCTTTCTCGTCGGGGCCGCCCGCCACGCCTTCGTGCAGCAAGCGGCCTTCGATCCACTCGGCGGCCCAGGTGCGGTAGCCCTCGCGGTCGATGCGTGCCAAGGGCTGGAAGGCGATTTCTCCGTCCGTGCCCAAGTCGTAGTGTTCGCCGCCCAGCCCAAGGATCGTGGCTCGCATGGAGCGGCCCATGTCGAAGGCGAAGATGCGCGAGCCGCGATAGCGGCGGAATTGCATCGCCAGCGTGGCGAGCAAGACCGACTTGCCCATGCCAGTCGGCCCCGCGACCAGCGTGTGGCCCACGTCGCCGATGTGCGTCACCAGCCGGAACGGCGTGGCGCCATCGGTGCGCGTGACGATCAGCGGCGGGCCGTCGAGGTGATCGTTCTTCTCCGGCCCAGCCCATACCGCCGACACCGGCATCATGTGAGCCAGGTTCAGTGTCGAGACGATGGGCTGGCGCACGTTGGCGTAGGCGTTGCCCGGAATGGACGACAGCCACGCATCCACGGCGTTGAGCGTTTCGGGGATGGTGACGAAGCCGCGACCCTGGATGACACGCTCCACCATGCGCAGCTTTTCGTCGGCCACGGCCGGGTCGGCATCGAGTACCGTCACCGTGGCAGTGAGGTAGCCGAAGGCGACTTGATCGCTGCCCAGCTCCTGCAAGGCGGCATCGG
>NZ_JASJSQ010000115.1:0-14427 GCF_030236855.1 Stenotrophomonas maltophilia group sp. Smal13 | reverse complement strand
CGCCCCCGATCCCGGGGCCGGCCCCACCTGCAGCAGGAGCCCGCGTGACCGCCAGCCACCCCGCCCCGGCCCATGTCCTGTCCCGAGTCGCGCCGACGTTCCTGGCCGCCGACGTCGGTGGCACCCATGTGCGCGTGGCCCGGGTCCAGGCCAGCGGTGATGCCGCCCATCCGGTGCAGGTGCTGGAGTACCGCAAATACCGCAACGCCGACCATGCCGGCCTCAGCGCGATCCTGTCCGACTTCCTCGGCGAAGGCCCGCGGCCCACGCATTGCGTGGTCGCCAGTGCCGGCTACGCCCGCGAGGACGGTACGGTGATCACCGCCAACCTGCCGTGGCCGCTGTCGGCGCGCCAGGTGGAAGCCGACGTCGGCCTGCAGCGGGTCTACATCGTCAACGACTTCGAAGCCGTGGCCTACGCCGCCGCGCAGGTTGACGCCAGTGGCGTGCTGCACCTGTGCGGACCGGAAACCGCCGCCCGCGGCCCGACCCTGGTGGTCGGCCCCGGCACCGGCCTCGGCGCCGCGCTGTGGATCCCTACCGCGCACGGCCCGGTGGTGCTCCCGACCGAAGCCGGGCAACCGACCCTGGCCGCCAGCACCGAACTGGAAATGGCCATCGTCCGCCACATGCAGCGCGACCGCGCGCACGTGTCGATCGAACACGCGATCTCCGGCCCGGGCCTGATGAACCTGTACCGCGCGGTGTGCGCACTGCAGGGCCAGGCGCCGACCCTGGCCAGCCCCGACGCGGTCACCGCTGCGGCCATGGCCGACAGCGATGCACATGCGCGCCAGGCGCTGGATGTGTTCTGCGGCCTGCTCGGCAGCACCATCGGCGACATGGCGCTGTTCTACGGCGCCCACGGTGGCGTCTACCTGGCCGGCGGCATCCTGCCGCAGATCCGTGAATACCTGCACGCCAGCACTTTCGTCGAACGCTACCTGCAGAAGGGACCGATGGGCGAAGCGCTGGCACGCATCCCGGTGAAGGTCGTCGAGCACGGCCAGCTGGGCGTGGTCGGCGCTGCCAGCTGGTACCTGCAGCAGTCGGCCGCCTGACACCGCAACAGGCTTCAACGCAATCGCAGCACGCAGTACGTGGCACGCCAACGCACGGGACTTCGCCGCCGCCCCGCGCATGTCATCGCAACCGTAATCGAACACCGCCGCCGGCATCCAATCGAGTGATGAGGAGAGACATCATGAACACCCGCAAGACCCTGCTTTCGGCCGCCATCGTCAGCTGCCTCGCCTTCAGCGCGCACGCGCAGCAGGCCACCCAGACCGCCACCGACCTGGATACCGTGCAGGTCACCGGCATCCGTGGTTCGATGGAAAAGTCGCTGGATACCAAGCGCGAAGCCAATGCGCGCGTGGAAGTGGTCACCGCCGAAGACGTGGGCAAGCTGCCCGCGCACAACGTCGCCGACACCCTGCAGCGCCTGCCGGGTGTGAACATCAGCTCGTCCAGCGCCGACGAAGGCGGCTTCGACGAAGCCGACCGTGTCAGCCTGCGCGGCACCAGCCCGAGCCTGACCCAGACCCTGATCAACGGCCATACCGTCGGCTCGGCCGACTGGTTCGTGCTCAGCCAGGGCAACAACGTCGGCCGCAGCGTCAGCTACTCGCTGCTGCCGTCGGAACTGGTGCGCTCGGTGGAAGTGAACAAGTCCTCGCAGGCCAAGCTGCAGGACGGCGGCACCACCGGCACCGTCAACATCCTCACCCGCAAGCCGCTGGAATTCTCCAAGCAGTTCACCGCAGAAGGTTCGGTCGGCATGGTGCGTTCGGACCAGGCCAAGTCGAACGACCCGCAGCTGTCGGCGCTGTTCAACTACAAGAACGATGAAGGCAACTTCGGCGTGATGGTGCAGGCCTTCAGCCAGAAGCGCGAGCTGCGCCGCGAAGCGCAGGAAGTACCGGGCGGCTTCTTCCAGATCGATCCGAATGGCACCGTGGCCAAGTCCAACCCGGACCTGGCCGGCGTGTACGCGCCGGGCCTGCTCGGCTCGACCCTGTTCGAACAGACCCGCGAGCGCAAGGGCGGCCTGGTGTCGCTGCAGTTCAAGCCGATGGACAACCTGACCCTGGGCCTGGAAGGCTTCAGCTCGGAACTGAAGGCGAACAACTACAACCGCAACTTCATGCTGTGGGGCGGCCGCATCCTCAACGACCGCACCGTTGAAGATGCCAATGGCAACAAGATCCTGATTCCGGGCCAGGCCCCCAATCCGGGTTACGTCGTCAAGGATGGCGTACTGACCAACGCCACCTTCGCCGGCCAGGCCGACCGCGACTACGCGGTGTACGACATGATCTACCGCGAGTCGAAGGCCAAGACCAACTACATCACCTTCGATGCCGACTGGCAGATCAGCGACAACCTGGGCATGAAGTTCCAGGCCGGCAACACCAAGGGCACCGGCGATACACCGCGCCAGTACATCGCTGAGGTCAACCTGGCCCGCGGTGGCGGCGCCAACTGGTCGACCCATGGCAACGGCTCGCCGATCGACTGGAACGTCGGTGGCAACATCGGTCCGGGCGGCGTGACCGACTTCGGCACCTGGGGCAACCAGCAGGTCACCGCGATCGACAAGGAAAAGTGGGCCACGCTCGATTTCAACCAGTACTTCGCCGATGCCGGCGTACTGAACTCGATCGATTTCGGCGCCCGCTTCGGCGACCACAAGCGCGAGGCCAAGTCGCCGGAAGGCGCAACCCCGGGCGCGATCTGGAATGCGCTGAAGAACGGCGCGACCGCCAACTTCCCCGGTGGCTTCGCCAACGGCATCGGTGGCAGCTTCCCGCGCGACCTGTGGTACTTCACCCCAGGTGCACTGAAGGATGCAGTGACCAACAACTCCACCTGGCTGTCCGGCAATGACGGCCCGACTGGCCGCCACAACTACGGCGCCGAATGGAAGGTGTCGGAGAAGAACTTCGCTGCCTACGTGCAGGGCAATTTCAGCGGCGACCGCTGGAGCGGCAACGTCGGCCTGCGCTACGTCAACATCAAGCAGGACATCGATACCTACGCGGCCGCCACCGGTTCGACTGTGCCGGACGTGAGCAGCCTGTTCGGTGCCTGGACCCGCCAGGCCTTCGAGAACAAGCACAACCGTGTGCTGCCGAGCGCCAACTTCAAGTACGACCTGCGTGACGATCTGGTGCTGCGCGTGGCTGCGTCGCAGACGCAGACTCTGCCGGACTTCTCGGCCTTGGGCGCTTCATCCTACGGTTCGGACCTGAACCGTACCGGCGGCGGCGGCAATCCGAAGCTGAAGCCGGTGGTGTCGACCAACTTCGATGCCAACCTGGAGTGGTACTTCATGCCGCGCGGCATGTTGTCGATCGGTGCGTACTCGATGCGCCTGAAGGACTACGTGGCCTTCAGCACCGAGAAGGAAATGCTGTTCAGCGAGCTGACCAACCGCCTCGAGGAATACAACATCTCCCGCCCGCGCAATGCCGACGGCAAGGTGCGCGGTATCGAAGTGGCCTATGAACAGCCGATCGGCGAGTACTTCGGCGTCAACGCCAACTACACCTACGCTGATGGCAGCACCGAGCACACCTGGGCCGATGGAACCGACAACCTGCTCGGCACCTCGAAGAACACCTACAACGTGGGTGCCTACTTCGAGAACGACACCTTCGGTGCACGCGTCAGCTACACGCGCCGCTCGTCGTTCCTGATCGGCCTGTCCGGTGCCAACCCGTACTACCAGGATGACTTCGGCACGCTGTCGGCATCGCTGAGCTACAAGGCCACCGACTGGCTGAGCATCAGCTTCGATGCGCTCAACCTCAACAACCCGACCTACAAGTACTACCAGACCGCGGCCATCCCGACCTCGTTCTACAGCAACGGCCGCCAGTACTACCTCAACTTCCGCTTCAAGTACTGATCCAGCGGCGGCAACATCGCCGAGTCGTGCACGCACGCCGGGCCTGGGTCATTCCGGGCCCGGCGTTTTTCATGTATAGCGTTCATCGCACCGTTCCAAGGAGTCGTTCCGATGGTCAAGCCTTCCCGCGCCCGGATGCGCAGCGCAGTGCTGCTGGGCAGCCTGCTCGCTCTGCTGCCGGCACTGCCGGCACTCGCCGCCGATCCCACGCCTGCCGCTGAAGCACCCGGCCCGCAGCTGCGCGCCGGCAGCCTGATGCTGATTCCCGCCCCCGGCAATGTGCAGGCCGGCCAGGGCAGCGGCATCACCGTTCGCGCCGACACCGTGCTGCAGGCCGAAGGCGAAGTCGCGCAGCGCGTCGCCGCCCAGTTCGCCGACCTGCTGGCCCGCAGTGGTGGCCCGCGCCTGGTCCTGGCCAAGGGCAAGGCTGCAGCCAAGACCGGCAGCATCCGCTTCCAGATCGTGCCCACCTTCCGCGACAGCGGCGAAAGCTACACGCTGGAAAGCACCGCGGAAGGCGTGCTGGTGCAGGCCGGCAACGAAACCGGCCTGTTCTATGGCGCGACCACCCTCGCCCAGCTCGCCACCGGCGGCAGCAACGGGGTGCTGCCAGCGGTGCAGATCCAGGATGCGCCACGCTTCAGCTGGCGCGGTTTCATGCTCGACTCGGCACGGCATTTCCAGAGCCTGGACGAGATCAAGCGCGTGCTCGACGCAATGGCTGCGCACAAGCTCAACACCTTCCACTGGCACCTCACCGATGACCAGGGCTGGCGCATGGAGATCAAGCGCTACCCGAAGCTGACCGAAGTGGGCAGTTGCCGCCTGCCGGCCGGCGACGGTGGCATCGATCCGGTCAGTGGCCAGGAACGTCCGTACTGCGGCTTCTACACGCAGGAGCAGATCCGCGAGGTGATCGCCTACGCCGCCAAGCTGCATATCCAGGTGATTCCGGAAATCGATGTGCCGGGGCACGCGACCGCAGCGATCGCCGCGTATCCGGAGCTGGGTTCGATCAATACCCCGCTGAAGCCGATCAGCGAATGGGGCGTGTTCCCGAACCTGTTCAACGTGGAAGACAGCACCGTCACCTTCCTCGAGAACGTGCTGGAGGAAGTGATCGAACTGTTCCCGGCCAAGTACGTGCACGTAGGTGGCGACGAGGCAGTGAAGGACCAGTGGGAAGCTTCGAAGCAGGTGCAGCAGCGCATGCGTGCGCTGGGCATCAAGGATGAGATGGCCATGCAGAGCCACATCATCAAGCGCCTGGAGACCTTCCTGGAGGAGCACGACCGGCGCCTGATCGGCTGGGATGAGATCCTCGAAGGTGGTCTGCCGCCGCAGGCCACGGTGATGTCGTGGCAGGGCACCGAAGGTGGCCTCGCTGCGGCCAGTGCCGGGCATGACGTGATCATGTCGCCGGTCGGCTACCTGTACCTGGATTACCTGCAGACGGCCTCGCCGAACGAACCGCCGGGCCGTCCGACCCAGGTCAATCTCGGCAAGCTCTACAACTTCGAGCCGGTGCCGGCCGAACTGGCCGCAGACAAGCGCGGGCACATTCTCGGCCTGCAGGCCAACATGTTCACCGAGCACACGCGCAGCTATGCGCGCCTGCAGCACAACCTGTTCCCGCGCCTGGCCGCTGTGGCCGAGACCGGTTGGAGCACGCCGGAACACCGCGACTTCCGCGATTTCCTCGCACGCCTGCCGGCGCAGCTGCAGCGCTACCGTGCCTGGGGCCTGGCCTATGCGCAGACCCCGTTCGAAGTAGGCGTGGACTACACCGATGATCGCGCGAAGAACACGGTGACCGTGTCGCTGGCCAATCCGCTGGGCTATGAAGTGCGCTACAGCACCGATGGCCAGCCGGTGAGCGCGCAGTCACCGCTGTACCAGCAGCCGCTGACGGCGCAGCTGCCCGCCGCCGTGCAGGCCGCCGCGTTCTACCAGGGCCAGATGCTGGCGGCGAAACCGACCATCGCCGCCTTCACCGCACAGTCGCTGCTTAGCCGCCGTAGCGATGAGCTGCTCAGCTGCGTGGGCAAGAAGGGTCTGGTGCTGCGCCTGGAAGACGATGGTCCCCGCGAAGGCAACCGTGCGGTGTTCAACGTGGACATCTTCCAGCCGTGCTGGCGCTGGCCGCAGGCACAGCTGGACGGTATCGGCAGCGTGGAAGTGCGTGCAGGTCGCATCCCGTACTACTTCCAGCTGGCCCACGACGAGCCCAAGCGTCGTTTCGAGAAGGCCAAGCGTGCCCACGGCGAGATGCAGGTGCGTCGCGGCGACTGCAGCGGCAAGGTGCTGGCTGAGGTACCGCTGCCGGCCAAGCCCGGTGCCGATGGCTTCGTGACACTGCGTGCAGCGCTGCCGAAGGGTACCCAGGGCACCGGTGACCTGTGCATCAACTTCACCGGCGACACGCGCCCGGCGATGTGGGTGCTGGATGAGGTCACGCTGGGGAAATGACGGCAGGTCTGTCCTGGTGGGTGCCGACCCTGGTCGGCACCCCGGGCAGTTCATCCACGCATGACGTGGATCTACGGATTCCATCCGCGCATGGCGTGGATCTACCGGTAGGTGCCAACCTTGGTTGGCACGCCTTCACCCGTGCCAGCGCAGCAGCAGGTCGCGCATCGGGGTCAGTGCGGTGGCCATGCCGGCCAGCACGCCAATGGTGTTGGCCAGCGCATCCATCGGGTCAGCCATGCGGTTGCTGGTCAGTGCGCCCTGCGCGAACTCGATGCCGATGCCCATCAGCACCAGGCCCAGGCCCACCCACAGCAACGGGCGGCCGCGACGGAACAGCTGCACCGCGCTGCCGGCGAGGATGAAATAGGCGAGGAAGTGCTCGCCCTTGTCGCTGTTTTCCGGCAGCGGGATCGGCGGCGGCGGGATCAGGCAGACCACGATCACCAACAGCACCGCCAGCGCCCACAGCACGCCCCACAGCCGCGGCCGCTGCAGCGGCTTGATCACCGGCAACGCGTGGCTCACAGGCGCCAGCTCAGGTCACCCACCTTGAACGCCGGCTCGAAATCGACGCCGCGCTGCAGGCCGATGGCCTGGAAGCGCTCGCCCATCTCGGTCGGCAGGGTCAACTTCTTCACCTGGTCGCGCAGCTGGATGCGCCCCACTTCATCGGTGCGTTCCTCGGCCAGCAGCAGCACCTGGTCCAGGCCGTTGCCAAGCAGGAAACTGGCCTGGCTGCAGTAACCGGCCAGCTCGAAACCGCCGTGCATGCCGGCCTCGGCCATCGCGGTGAAATCCACCGACGCCGTGATGTCCTGCAGGCCCGGCCAGCGATGCACGTCGTTGTGCACGTGGTGGCGGTAGAACGCACGCACGGTGCCATCGTCGCGGTCGTGCTGGTAGAACTCGCCGCGGTTGTAACCGTAGTCGACGAACAGCATCGCGCCACGCTGCAGGCCACCGGCGACCGCCTGCAGCCAGTACGGCAGCTGCGGCAGCACTTCGGAGCGGTAGCCCTCGGCGAAGGGCTTTTCCAGATAGCGCTCGATGTGGCGTACCGCGCCATTGAGCAGGATGTCGGCCGGCTGCGCGCCGCGGATGAAGTTGCCTTCGGCATCCAGCTCGACGGTTTCCTCGTAGACCTCGCCATCGCGGATCAGGAAGCGCGGGGTCGGCAGCGCGTCGATCACCTCGTTGGCAAACACCACGCCCTCCCAGTCCTCCTCGAACGGCCGGTCGACCCAGTCCACGCGTGCGGCCAGCTCGGCCGGCAGGTTCTGCTGCAGGCGCTGCTGCTGGCGCTCGCGCAGGTCGGCGCTGGGTTCGAGGATGGCGTAGCGCGACGGCAGCGCGTCCAGCTCGGCCAGGCGCAGCAGCACCGCTTCGGCGAAGGCGCCGGTACCACCGCCCAGTTCCAGCATCCGCGCCTGCGCACCCAGCTGGGCGAACACCGGCGCCAGCGCATTGGCCACGCCGCCCGCGAACAGGCTGCCGAGCTCGGGCGCGGTGGTGAAGTCACCGCTGCCACCGAACTTGCTGGCGCCGGCGCTGTAATAGCCCCAGCCGGGGGTGTACAGGCACAGTTCCATGAAGCGCGAGAACGGCATCGCCCCGCCCTGCGCAAGGATTTCGGCGCGCAGGGCGGCGGCCAGCTGGTCGCTGTGGGCCAGGGCATCGGCTTCGGGCAGGGGGAAGGTGGGCTGCATGGCGTCTTCGAATGCGGTGACAATGGTGCACAGGATAGCCGAGCCTTGGAGGACCCTCGATGAGCGACACCCACCCCGTGGTCCTGATCACCGGCAGCGCGCGCCGGATCGGTGCCGCCATCGCCCGCCAGTTCCATGCCTGTGGCTGGTCGGTGGTGCTGCACGCCAACACCTCCAGCGCGGAGCTGCAGCAGGCCGCGTTCGATTTCGACAACGTGCGCCCGGGCAGCGTGCTGGCCCTGCAGGCCGACCTGCGCGACGCCGACGCCCTGGCCGACCTGGTGGAGCAGGCCGTCACCCACTTCGGGCGACTGGATGCACTGGTCAACAACGCCTCCAACTTCTTCCCCACCCCACTCGGCCAGGTCACCGCCGAGGCGATGGACGAGCTGTATGCGGTCAATGCGCGCGCGCCGCTGCTGCTGTCACAGGCGGCGGCGCCCTACCTGCGCCGCCAGCAGGGCTGCATCGTCAACCTGACCGACCTGCACGGCACCGACCCGATGCGCGACCACATCGCCTACACCATGGCCAAGGCCGCGCTGGAGATGGCCACCCGCTCGCTGGCGCTGGAGCTGGCGCCGAAAGTGCGGGTCAATGCGGTAGCGCCGGGGGCGATCCTGTGGCCGGAACAGGGCAAGGACGATTTCGCCCGCGAAGCGCTGCTGGCACGCACGCCGCTGGCACGGATCGGCACGGTCGAGGAGATCGCCGAGGCGGTCTACTGGCTGGTGGCCGAAGCCAGCTTCGTCACCGGCCACACCCTGCGCGTGGATGGTGGGCGCACGGTCAGTTGAGGTAGTGCCGGCCGCTGGCCGGCAACCTCCGTCATCCGAGGTCCACCACCTCGAACGCCTCGCCAAACTGTCTGTGCGCACGCCACAGCGTGGCCAGGTCCTGGCCGCTGACCGGGTCGATGAAGTCCGGCGCAATGTCGGCCAGCGGCTTCAGTACGAAGGCGTGCTTCAGCTCCGGGCGCGGGATGCGCAGGTGGCCAGGGCCCTCCACCACCAGGTCGCCGTAGAACACTACATCGATGTCCAGGGTCCGATCGGAGAAGCGCGGCCCGCTGCGGTCGCGGCCGTGCGCGTCTTCCAGCGCATGCAGCCAGTCGTCCAGTTCCTGCAGCGGCAGGTCGGTTTCGATCGCCACCGCATTGTTGAGGAAGGCCGGGCCATCGAAGCCGACCGCAGCGGTACGGTAGGCGGGTGACACCTGCAGCGCGCCGAAGCGCTCGCGCAGGGCCGTCACCGCGGCGTGGAGGTAGCGGCGGGGCTGGACGTTGCTGCCCAGGCTCAGGAGCACGGTGGTCATGCGGTTCAGGTGACGGCACTTGGGGGGGCGTGGACATGCCGTCGTCACGGCGGCCTGCCTACAATCCGGGACGCACATGATAGGGCACCGACATGACCTATTGCGTTGGAATCGAGGTGGACGAGGGCCTGGTCTTCGCCGCCGACACCCGGACCAATGCCTCGCTGGACGATGTGCGCGTGCACCGCAAGCTGCACGTGTTCGAGTACCCCGGCCAGGCAGCCTACGTGCTGATGGCGGCTGGCAACCTGGCCACCACCCAGCTGCTGGTGTCGCGCCTGGGGCGCGATGCCGGCGAACGGCGCACGCCCAACCTGCGCGACATGGCCCATCTGTTCGAAGCCGCCGAGTACGTCGGCCAGCTGCTGGTGGACAGCCAGGTGCACAGCAGCCACAGCGAACACGCCCATGACGGGGTCAACACCCAGGCCACGCTGATCTTCGGCGGCCAGATCGCCGGCGAGCGTCCCGGGCTGTACATGATCTACCCGCTCGGCAACGCCATCGCTGCTTCGCCGGAGACGCCATACCTGCAGATCGGTGAGTCCAAGTACGGCAAACCTATCCTCGACCGCATCCTCAGCCCGGCCACACACCTGGAGGATGCCGCGCGTACGGCGATCGTCTCGCTGGACTCCACCATCCGTTCCAACCTGTCGGTGGGCCTGCCGATCGATCTGGCGCTGCTGCGCGACGGCGAGCTGCGCATCGGCCAGCAGCTGCGGCTGGGCGCGGATTCGGCGTTGTATGCCGATATTCACCAGAACTGGTCGCGGCGGCTGGAACAGGCGGTGGACGCACTACCACGGTTCCCCTGGGAAACCCTGGACCGGTAGTGCCGGCCGCTGGCCGGCAACCGCAGTGATCCCACTGCACGGCGATGCCGGCCAGCGGCCGGCACTACCGCGGCATCAGCCCAGCGCTTCGGCCACCGCGCGAAACACCTGCTGCATCCGCAGCGGCCAACACCAGCCACGCATCGCCAGGGAAACCGGGGACCGGCAGTGCCGGGCATCAGCCCAGCGCTTCGGCCACCGCGCGGAACACCTGCTGCATCTGCAGCGGCTTGTGCAACACATGCACCTCCACACCGGCCGGGAACGCGTCCGCCGCGACTGGCACCGCCGGATCCTCCAGCACCAGCGCCGGACCGCGGTAGCCAAGCGTGGCCATCTCGCCCAGCAGCTGGCTGGCCGGCAGCAGTTTGGAGCCGGCATCGGCAATCACCAGCGCCGGCATCGCCTCCTGCTGCATCCAGCGCAACGCCGCCGGGCCATCGGAGGCCAGCTGCAACTGGTAACCCTGGCTGGACAGCGCGTTGCCGAGCAGCGACAGGCGCGTGGCTTCGCCGTCAACCACCAGGATCGACTGGCCACTGCCCAGCGCCACCAGCTGCTCGATCGGCTCGCTGCCATCGATGGCCTCATGCATCGGCAGGCGCAGCTCGAAGCAGGTGCCCTGCCCCGGCTGGCTGTTGACGTGGATGCTGCCACCGGCGCCTTCAACGATGCGCTTGCAGGAAATCAGCCCCAGGCCGGTGCCATCGGCCTTGGTGGTGAAGAACGGATTGAACAGGTGCGACAGCGTGTCCGCATCCATGCCGATGCCTTCATCGGCCACGCAGATCTGCATCCAGTCCACGCCATCGCGCTCGCCGGCATGGCTGGCAGTCAGGCTCAGGCGCCCGCCGTTGGGCATCGCCTGAATCGCGTTGAGCGCCAGGTTCAGCATCACCTGCTGCAGTTCGGTGTAGTTGGCGTCGACCACCAGACCTTCGTCCTGCACCTGCAACTCCAGGCGCACCGCATCGGGCACGTTGCTGCGCAACAGCAGCGCCACCGCATCGAACAGGCCATCGATCTCGATGCGCTCGCTCGGCTTGCGCGAGCCGCGCACGAACGACAGCATCGACTCGGCCATCTCGTGGCCACGGCGGCCGCACTCGGCGATGACATCGGCCAGATGGTGCAGCTGCGGATCCTCGGTGCGCGCCTTCAGCAGGTCCGGCATGATCAGCAGCGGCTGCAGGATGTTGCGCAGGTCGTGGCTGAGGCCGGCGGCAAGCAGCGACAGGCTTTCCAGGCGCTGCGCGCGCATGAGTTCGGTTTCCACCCGCGCGCGCTCTATGGCGCTGCGTGCATCGCGGATCGCACGCGCCACCGCCGACGGCAGGCGCGCCGGCAGGTGCTTGATGATGTAATCGTTGGCGCCCTTCTGCAGCGCCGCCACCGCGTTCTCCTCACCCATGGTGCCGGAGACGAAGATGAAGGGCACTTCCGGTGAGGTCTCGCGCACGATGCGCAGCGCGTCATCACCGGAGAACCCCGGCATGCTCAGGTCGGACAGCACGATGTCCGGCTGGAACGCGACCAGTGCCTGGCGCAGTTCGGCCTCGCTTTCGACGCGCTCGAAACGGGCCTCCAGGCCCGCGTCGAGCATCTGTTCGGACATCAGCTCGGCATCTTCCGGTGAGTCCTCCACCAGCAGGATGCGCAGCGCCCCCAGGGCGGGACCGGTCAGGGGCATGGGCTCACTCGAGTTCCGGTGCCTGGTTGATCAACGCCCAGAACTTGCCCAGGGTCTGCACCGCGCCGAAGAACTGGTCCACGTCCACCGGCTTGACCACATAGGCGTTCACGCCCATGTCCCAGCTGCGGGCCAGGTCGCATTCCTCGCGCGAGGACGACAGGATCACCACCGGCAGGCGCTTGAGCTCTTCGTGCTCGCGGATCTGCCGCAGCACCTCCAGGCCATCCATGCGCGGCATCTTGATGTCCAGCAGCAGCACCGCCGGCAGGCCTTCCTCGCGGTTGGCGAAGGCACCACGGCGCAACAGGTAGTCCATCACTTCCACGCCATCCTCGACGTGCACGATGGGGTTGGCCAGACGCGCCTCTTCCAGGGCGTCGATCGCCATTTCGGCATCAGCCGGGCTGTCTTCGGCGAGAAGAATGGTGCGCAGAGTGGTCATGCAGAAGGCCCTTGTTTGTCCGCATCGATCGCGGGAGGCAGGTAGAAGTGGAAGGTGGCGCCGACGTCCGGTTCGGCCTCGGCCCAGATACGGCCGCCATGACGGGTGAGCACGCGGCGCACGCTGGCCAGGCCGATGCCGGTACCCGGGTAGTCGCTGGCCTTGTGCAGGCGCTGGAAGACACCAAACAGCTTGCCGGCGTAGGCCATGTCAAAGCCTGCACCATTGTCGCTGACCGTGAACTGATGACCGCCGTCAGGCTGCGGCTGGTAGTCCACGCGGATCTTCGCTGGTTCGCGGTTGCCCGAGTACTTCACCGCGTTGCCGAGCAGGTTCAGCCAGACCTGGCGGATCATGTTCTCATCGCCCACCACGATCGGCAGCGGCGCGATGCTCCACTCCACGTGGTGCGCATGGCCGCTGTTCTCGGCCTCGGCCTGCAGGTTGGAATCGAGCATGGCGCGGGTATCGGCCACCAGCGACTGCATGTCCACCGCCTGCTGGCGCATTGCCGCGCGGCCCAGCCGCGAGTAGACCAGCAGGTCGTCGATCAGTGCCGCCATGCGCCGCGCCGAACTGGAGATCACCTCCAGGTAATGGCGGCTCTTGTCATCGGCGGCGTCGCCCAGATGGCGCGACAGCTTGTCGGAGAAACCGGCCACGTGGCGCAGCGGTGCGCGCAGGTCGTGCGACACCGAGTAGCTGAAGGCTTCCAGTTCCCTGTTGACCTCGGACACCTGCGCAACCTTGCCTTCCAGCTGGCGGTTCAGTTCCTCCACCCGCAGCTGCACGGCACGCTGCACGGTGACGTCGCTGACCGTGAGCAACACCACTTCGTCGTCGGTGTCCGGCAGCGGCATGCGCCGCGCGTTGAGCAGCATGTAGCGCACCATGCCATCGGCGGCGCGCTGTTCATGCTCGAAGTCCCACAGTTCGCGGCCGCGCAACAGCACATCGGACAGTCGCTGGCGCATCACGGGGTCTTTCCATGCACCGTCGCCGACAGTGTCCAGCAACAGGCCATCGGCGCGTTCATCCTGCAGCCCGTACAGCTCGGCGAAGGCAGGGTTGTGCAGCTGCACACGCAGGTCGCGGTCGAGCAGCACGATCGGCTCACGCACGGTCTGCAGCACCGAGGCTGCACGCGCGGCCGAACGCAGCGACTGTCGTTCGGCATGCAGGCGGCGACCGATCTGCCGCTGCAGCAGCCACAGCACCAGGCCAAGCAGCGCCAGCTGGATCACCAGCGAACTCCACGACACCAGCTCGGTCTGCTTGCGCTGGCGTGCGGCCTGCTCGGCGCGCTGTGTCAGCAGCTTCTGCTCGCTCGCCTGCAGTTCCTCCACCAGGCCACGGATCGGATAGCGCGTGCTCAGGTCCTGCACCAGCTCGCGCTGATCACTGTTGGGTTCGGACTTTGCCAGTTCGCGGGCAAGCGCCATGCGCCCTTCCAGCATCGACTCGATACGGCCGATGCGGATCAGCTGCTCAGGATTGTCGCGGGTCATCCGGCCCAGTTCAGCCAGGCGACCGGGAAGGTCATTGGCTTTGGCCATGCGCTCGCGCAGGCCAGGCGCATCCACACCCTTGGACAGGGTCAGCGCAGCTGATTCGACATCGCGTACATCGGCCTGCAGCTGCTGCAGGGCCACACCCACGGCCTGGGTATGATTGACCCAGGCCATCGCATCTTCGCTGTCCTGCTGCAGTTGGCGCAGGGTCAACCACGGCACCACGATGATCGCTGCGGCGGCCAGCGCCAAGGCCGGCAACCGCCAACGGTCCCAGATGTCATCACTGAAAACCAGCGCCATAGTTCCTCGTCAGCACAGCCGCGGGGCGTAGGCCGATACCGGCCCGGCTGCGGCGGAACGGGCAATATAGCGCAGGCGGTCACAACTCTGGAGTTTCCAGCCTGGTTGGCTGAACGGGTTCGGAATCCGGTGCTGTAAAGCCGAGCCCACGCTCGGCTGCAACCCAAAGGGCAGTCGAGCAAGCTTGTATGTTCCTCCCGGCTCCTACGAGGTATGTAGGAGCCAGGGTGGAGGGAC
>NZ_JASJSQ010000114.1:0-14897 GCF_030236855.1 Stenotrophomonas maltophilia group sp. Smal13 | reverse complement strand
CATCCGCCCGCACCGGGTGGGGACCGGTGCGGGGTATTCGGGGGCGATCAACCCGGGGCGAGGGTGGTCAGAAGAGCGCGGGCCGCATTGAAGCGGTCTTCCGGCAGCGGCAGCGGGTGCTTGATGCGCAGCTTGTCAGGCCCTTCCATGGCGTAGAGATTGGGTTGTTTCTGGATCAGCTGGATCACCGCCATCGGGTCGATGTTCGGCTTGGACTCGAACACGATGCGGCCACCGTTCTCGCCCAGGTCCAGCTTGCGGATGCCCAGCGTATTGGCCTTCAGCTTCAGCTCGGCGATGGCGAACAGGTGCTTGGCCGCATCCGGCAGCAGGCCGAAGCGGTCGATCATCTCCACCTGCAGTTCGCGCAGCGCATCACTGTCGCGCGCGCTGGAAATGCGCTTGTACAGGGTCAGGCGGGTGTGCACGTCCGGCAGGTAGTCTTCCGGAATCAGCGCCGGCACATGCAGCTCGACCTCGGCACCGCGCACTTCCTCGCCGGCATCCAGGTCGGGCAGTTTGCCCTGCTTGATGCTGCGCACCGCGCGCTCCAGCAGCTCGGTGTAGAGGCTGAAGCCGACCTCGGCCATCTGCCCGCTCTGGTCCTCGCCCAGCAGTTCACCGGCACCGCGGATTTCCAGATCGTGCGTGGCCAGGGTGAAGCCGGCACCGAGCTCGTCCATCGACGCGATCGCTTCCAGGCGCTTTTCCGCATCCGGGGTGATCGAGCGGCGGTCGGGCGCCACCAGGTAGGCGTAGGCGCGGTGGTGCGAACGACCGACGCGGCCACGCAGCTGGTGCAGCTGGGCCAGGCCGAAGCGGTCGGCGCGGTTGATGATGATGGTGTTGGCGTTGGGGATGTCGATGCCCGACTCGATGATCGTGGTCGACAGCAGCACGTTGAAGCGCTGCTTCTGGAAATCCAGCATCACCTTTTCCAGCTCGCGCTCCGGCATCTGTCCGTGGGCAATACCGATGCGCGCCTCCGGCACCAGCTCGGACAGCTCGCGCTGCATGCGGCCGATGCTTTCCACGTCGTTGTGCAGGAAGTACAGCTGGCCACCGCGCGCCAGCTCGCGCTGGAAGGCTTCGCGCAGCAGCGCATTGTCCCACTGGGTGATGAAGGTCTGCACCGCCAGCCGGTTCGGCGGCGGCGTTGCGATGATCGACAGGTCGCGCAGGCCGGCCATGGCCATGTTGAGCGTGCGCGGAATCGGCGTGGCGGTCAGGGTCAGCAGGTGCACGTTGGCGCGCAGCGCCTTCAGCGCTTCCTTCTGGCGTACGCCGAAACGCTGCTCCTCGTCGACGATGACCATGCCCAGGTCCTTGAACTTCACGTCCGGCTGCAGCAGGCGATGGGTACCGACGATGACGTCGATGGTGCCGGCGGCGACCTTTTCCAGCTCGGCCTTGATTTCCTTGGTGGTCTTGAAGCGCGACAGCACCTCGACCTTCAGCGGGTAATCGGCGAAGCGGTCGCGGAAGTTGCGGTAATGCTGTTCGGCCAGCAGCGTGGTCGGCACCAGCACGGCCACCTGCTTGCCGGCACTGGCGGCGGCGAATGCCGCACGCACCGCCACCTCGGTCTTGCCGAAGCCGACGTCGCCGCAGACCACGCGGTCCATCGGCTGGCTGCTGGCCAGGTCGCGCAGGGTGGCGTCGATCGCGGCCAGCTGGTCCGGGGTTTCCTCGAACGGGAAACCGGCGGCGAACGGCTCGTACATCGCGCGGTCCACCTGCAGCGCCAGGCCGGCACGCGCCTGGCGGCGGGCCTGGATCTCCAGCAGCTCGGCGGCGACGTCGCGCACCTTCTCGGCGGCCTTGCGCTTGGCCTTGCTCCACTGTTCGCCACCGAGCGAATGCAGTGGCGCGGTTTCCGCCGACGCACCGGAGTAGCGGCTGATCAGGTGCAGCTGGGCGACCGGCACATACAGGCGGTCGCCCTTGGCGTATTCGATTTCCAGGAACTCGCCGGGCATGCCGCCGACATCCATCGCAATCAGGCCGCGGTAGCGGCCGACGCCATGGTCCTCGTGGACGATCGGCGCACCCTCGGTCAGTTCGCCGAGGTCGCGGATGATCGCTTCCGGCTCGCGGCCGGCACGGCGCGTGCGGCGGGTGCTGCCGGCGCGCTCGGGGAACAGCTGGCGCTCGGTCAGCACCGCGATGCGCGGTTCATCCAGCGCGAAGCCGTCTTCCAGCGGCGCCACGGTGATGGCAAAGCGCGCATCCCCGGCCAGGAACGCAGGCAGGTCGGCCACCACCGGCGGCTTCAGCTCGGCGGCCTGCAGCACTTCCAGCAGGGCTTCGCGTCGGCCGGGCGAATCGGCGGCGATCAGCACCCGGCCGGGGTAGTGGCCGAGGAAGGATTTCAGTGCATCGCCAGCGGGGGCCTCGCGCGCGGCCACCGGCAGCGGCGGCAGCGGCTGGTCGCCCAACGCATGGGCATCGGCGATGCGCGCGTGGTCAGCCGACCACACTTCGATGCGCGGGGCATCGTTCAGACGCTCGCGCAGTAGTTCCGGCGACAGGTACAGCGCCGACGGCGGCAGCAGCGGCCGTTCCACATCGTGGCGGCGCTGCTCGTAACGCTCGCCGGTCTGCGCCCAGAACGCCTCGGCGGCTTCGCCGGCACCGGCGCAGACCACCGGCAGGCTGCCGTCGGGCAGGTAGTCGAACAGGGTCGCGGTGCGTTCGAAGAACAGCGGCAGGTAGTACTCGACGCCGGCCGGGGCCAGCCCGGACTTCAGATCCTGGTACAGCGCGCTGCGCCGGGTATCGACATCGAAGCGTTCGCGCAGCGTGGCCAGCACGCGGGCGATGCTGGCTTCGTCCATCGGTACTTCGCGGCCCGGCAGCATGTGCACCGCCTCGACCTTGTCCAGCGAGCGCTGGCTTTCCGGGTCGAAGGCACGGATCGAGTCGATGTCCTCGTCCAGCAGCTCCACCCGCAGCGGCTCGTCGGCGCCCATCGGGAACACATCGAGCAGGCCGCCGCGCACGGCGAAGTCACCCGGGTCCATCACCTGCGGGACGTTGCGGTAACCAGCACTTTCCAGGCGACGCTTCTCGGCTTCCAGATCCAGGCGCTGGCCGACCTTCAGGTCGAAGCTGCCACCGATCACGTAGCTGCGCGGGGCCAGCTGCTGCAGCAGGGTCTGCACCGGCACGATCACCAGGCCGCGCTTCAGCGTGGGCAGGCGGTGCAGGGCGGACAGTCGCTGCGAAATGATGTCCGGATGCGGGCTGAAGCGGTCGTAGGGCAGGGTTTCCCAGTCCGGGAAGGCCACCACCGGCAGGGCCGGGTCACCGCCGAGCAGGGTGTGCAGGTCGGCTTCGAGCTGGTTGGCACCGTGGTTGTCACGGGCGATCACCAGCAGCGGGGCGTCGTGCGCACGCGCGGCCTGGGCCAGGTACCAGGCCAGGGCGGTCGGCGATGCGGGGGCGCGCCACCAGGCGCGGAGCTGGCCGGCGCGCGGCAGCGGCGGGGCGGGGTATGAGGTACGCGACATGGACCCCGGATTTTAGCAGAAGCCCGATCGAAGCCCGGCGAGTCGTGCCGGCCGTTGGCCGGCCGCCTCATGTGCCGTTGGGGTATCGGAATGCCGGCCAGCGGCCGGCACTACCGGGAGGCGTCGCCGGGCAGAGCCCGGCGCATCCGTCAGTTGTCCAGCTCCAGCACCATCCGCACCAGGCCTTCGGCACCGGTCGGGTGCGGGACCGGCTTGAAGCCCAGCGAGGCGGCCAGCTGCTTCATCGGCTCGTTCTCGGCGGCAACGTCGCCGTACAGGCGGTCCAGGTACTTGCCGCGGCCCCACTTCACCAGCTTGCGCATCAGCTGCCGGCCGAGGCCCTGGCCAATGAGGAAGCGGCTGATCAGGATCGCGTACTCGGCTTCACGGGTACCGGGGATGATCGAGGCCCGGGCGACCGCGCCGACCACCGCTTCGCCAGCGGGCAGGGATTCGGCAGCGACCAGGGTGATCTCGGTCTTGGGATTCGGGTGGGTCAGGCGCTGGGTGGTTTCCGGCGACAGCTCGGTCACCGCCTGCAGGAAACGATCACGGATTTCTTCCGGCCCGAACAGGCTGAACGCCGCTTGCAGCGGTGCGCCATCTTCCGGGCGGATGGGGCGGATCAGCAGCTCGTGGCCGCTGGGAGCCTTGAAGATCTCATGCCAGGGCGGCATGCGGTTGCGAGTGGCCATACCGGGTGATTCCTTGGTGGTCCATCGATTGTGGCATCACCGGGGCTGCATTCCGTGAACGAAAGGCTCACGGCGGTACAGCCTCGTGAAGGCCGTTATTCGGGGGCTTTGAGCCAATCCAGGCGGGTGCTGGCCCCGGGTTCGCCCAGGTGCTGGCGCAGCGCCGGCAGGGCTGGGCCGACCACCCGGTCGAACTGCCAGGGCGGGTTGAGCAGCAGCATGCCGCTGCCGTTGAGGCGCAGCGGTGAGTCGTCCGGGCGCACCAGGAACTCGATCGTCATCGCCGATTTCACCGGCAGGGCGGTGGCCTTGCGCAGGAAGTGCAGGATGGTGCGGCGCTGCTTGATCGGGAACCAGACGGCACACGTGGCCTGCGGCCAGCGCGCCAGGGTTTCGGCCAGGGCGGCCAGAACGGCCTGGTATTCGGCGTCCTGGGCCTCGTAGGGCGGGTCGATCAGCACCAGGCCACGGCCGATCTTGCTGCCGTTGAACTTCGGCGGCAGCAGCGAACGCAGCAGCGCATAGCCATCGCCCGCCCGCACGTCGACACGGCTGTCATGGGCGAACAGAGCCTTCAGCGTGGCCGTTTCGGCTTCCTGCAGCTCACAGACCGCCATGCGGTCCTGCGCGCGCATCGCCTGCGCGCTCAGCAGCGGCGATCCCGGGTAGTTGGTCAGGGCGCCCACCGGATTATCGGCCTGCACCGCCTTCAGATAGCGCTCGACCACCTCGGGCAGCTTGGGCTGGGCCATCAGCCGCATGATCCCGGATTCAGCCTCGAGGGTCTTGCGGCTCTCTTCGCTGGCCAGCAGGTAGCGGCCGGCGCCGCCGTGGGTGTCGAGCACGAAGAACGGGCTGTCCTTGCGCTTGAAGCTGTCGATCAGGGCCAGCTGCACGATGTGCTTGAGCACATCGGCGTGGTTGCCGGCATGGAAGGCGTGGCGATAGTTCATGGGCGGCAGTGTACGGGGCGGCGGCCGCAGCGGCTATGCTGCGCGCCATGACAGCTCCTGTTGCCCATGTCCTGGTGGTCGAGGACGAAGCCGCCATCGCCGAAACCGTGCTCTATGCGCTGCGCAGCGAAGGCTATGCCGCCAGCCATTGCCTGCTGGGCGGTGAGGCTCTGCTGCGGCTGCAGGCCGGCGGCATCGACGTGGTGGTGCTGGATGTCGGCCTGCCCGACCTCGGTGGCTTCGAGGTCTGCCGCCGGCTGCGCGCCTTGCCGGGCCCTGAGGCGCAGCTGCCGGTGATCTTCCTGACCGCCCGCAACGATGAAGTGGACCGCGTGCTCGGCCTGGAACTGGGCGCCGACGACTACATGACCAAGCCGTTCTCGCCGCGCGAACTGGTGGCAAGGGTGCGTGCGCGCCTGCGCCGTGCGGCGCCGGTCGTCGCAGCGCCCAGCGCCGATGCGGGCTGGCAGGAGCATGGCGCGTTCGCCATTGACCGCGAGGGCCGGCGCATCCGCTTCCGCGGCCATGCGCTGGACCTGACCCGCTATGAGTACGCACTGCTGGAAGCGCTGCTGCAGCGCCCGGGTGCGATCCTCAGCCGTGCCCAGCTGATGGACCGGGGCTGGGACAGCAGTGCCGACAGTGCCGACCGCACCGTCGACACCCATGTAAAGACGTTGCGCGCCAAGCTGCGCGCGGCCGGTGCCAGCGACGACCCGATCCGCACCCACCGTGGCCTCGGCTACGCGCTGGAGGTCTAGCTGATGCGCCTGGTACTGAAGCTGTTCCTCGGCTTCTTCCTGATCACCGGCATCGCCGCGTTCTTCGTGATGCGCGTGTTCGTCAACGAGGTGAAGCCCGGTGTGCGCCAGGCGATGGAATCGACCCTGGTCGATGCGGCCAACGTGCTGGCCGAGATGGCCGCCGCCGACGGCAAGGACGGCACCATCCGCAGCGGCAGCTTCACCCGCAACCTGGCCAAGGCGCGGCAGCGCGACCTGAAGGCGATGGTCTGGCGTTTCCCCAAGCGCTCGCTGGATTACCGGGTGACTATCACCGACGCCAAGGGCATCGTCATCTACGACTCGCTGGGCCGCGACCTGGGGCGCGACAATTCGCGCTGGAATGATGTGTACCGCACGCTGCGCGGTGAGTACGGCGCACGTTCCAGCCCCGAGATTGCCGGCGAAGAGGGCGATACGGTGATGCATGTGGCGGCGCCGGTGTACGACCCGGCCGACGGCCGCACGCTGATCGGCGTGCTCAGCCTGGCCCAACCGAACCGCAGCATCGATCCGTTCATCGCCGCCAGCCAGCGCGCCATCATCGAGCGCGGTGCGTGGCTGATCGGGCTGTCGGCGCTGGTCGGCGTGCTGGTGACGATGTGGCTGACCACGGGCCTCGGTCAGCTCAGCCGCTATGCACGCGCGGTCAGCGCGGGCGAACCGGTGCCACCACCACGGCGCCGTCGCGACGAGATCGGCGATCTCGGCCAGGCGCTGGAAACGATGCGCCGCAAGCTGGAGGGCAAGGCCTACGTCGAGCAGTACGTGCAGTCGCTGACGCACGAGATGAAGAGCCCGCTGGCGGCGATCCGCGGTGCCGCCGAACTGCTGCAGGAGCCGCTGCCGGAAGCCGATCGCGTGCATTTCGCGCGCAGCATCGTCGACCAGCAGGAGCGGCTGACCGAGACCATCGACAAGCTGCTGGCGCTGGCCGAAGTGGAACAGCACGGCTGGCTGCAGACCCGCGATCCGATCGCGCTGCCGGCATTGCTGGCCGATGCGGCGGCCGCCGCGCAGGTGCGTGCGCAGGCGGCCGGCGTGCAGGTCCGCATCGGCAACGTGCCCGACCTGCGGGTGCAGGGCGACGGCTACCTGCTGCGGCAGGCACTGCACAACCTGATCGACAACGCGATTGCCTTCTCGCCAGCCGGCGCGGAGATCGCGCTGCAGGCCGAGGTGGACGGGCAGGGCGTGCGCCTGCAGGTGGCCGACCGTGGCGCCGGCATTCCCGACTACGCGCGTGAGCGGGTGTTCGAACGCTTCTATTCGCTGGCGCGGCCCGGCAGCGGGCGTCGCAGCTCCGGCCTGGGCCTGCCCTTCGTGCAGGAGGTTGCGCGCCTGCATGATGGGCGTGCCAGCGTGGATATCCGCGAGGGCGGCGGCACCCTGGCCAGCCTGTGGCTGCCTTTGGGTGCGCCGGGCCAGCGCCCGCGCCGCTGACTTCACACTCGCTTCAAATTCGCCACAAACCCTGCTCACTGCGGCGGTCCATCCTGCAGCCCTCTCCAACGAGGATGGACCATGAAATCCCTGAAGATGCTGCTGCGGTTCGCCATTGTCGGCGGGCTGATCCTGCTGCTGCTGGTGCCGCTGCCGATGATCCGCGGGGTCATCAACGAACGTAGCGCGTACCGCGACGAGGCCTTCTCACGGGTGGCCGACAGCCGCGCCGGTGCACAGCAGCTGGTGGGCCCGGTGCGGGTGGTGCCGTGGGTGGAACGCAAGCAGGTTGAACTGGTCGACCCGCTGGGCGTCAAGAAGACCGAGGTGCAGGTCACCGAGGGGCACTGGCTGCAGATGCCGGCGTCGCTGGAGGTGGGCGGCGAGATGCTGCCGAGCCAGCGTGAGGTCGGCCTGTTCAAGGTGCCGGTATACAGCTGGAACGGCCAGATGAAGGCGACGTTCGCTGCAGACGACTATCCGGTGAAGGCCGGCCGCAGCTACGGCCAGCCGTATGTGGCGGTGGGCATTTCCGATGTGCGTGGCCTGGTCGGTACGCCGAACCTGCGCGTGGATGGCAAGCAGCTGCGCCTGCTGCCGGGGGTTGGTGCGGCCAGCGAGGTGGGGCGAGGCCTGCATGCACCGGTGGCAGGATTCGCCGAAGACCATGGCGGCACGCTGGCTGCCAGCACCGTCGAACTCGAGCTGCGCCTGGATGGCAGCCGCATGCTGTCGGTGGTGCCGGTGGGCGATGACACCAAGATCGCACTGCGTTCGAGCTGGCCGCATCCGTCATTCAGCGGTGCGTTCCTGCCCAACGAGCGTCGCGTCGACGCACAGGGCTTCGATGCGCGCTGGGCGGTGTCTTCGCTGGCCTCCGATGCACAGCGACAGCTGCGCAATGATGGTGCGGTCGAGTCGCAGGCGGTGACGGTGTCGCTGGTTGATCCGGTCGATGCCTACACCCAGGCCGACCGTGCCTCGAAATACGGCGTGCTGTTCGTGCTGCTCACCTTCGTTGGCTTCATCCTGTTCGAGCTGATCAGGTCGCTGCGCATCCACCCGCTGCAGTACCTCATGGTGGGCCTGGCGCTGGCGATCTTCTTCCTGCTGCTGATCAGCCTGTCCGAGCACATCGCGTTCTGGAAGGCCTACCTGGTTTCGGCGGTGGCCTGTATCGGCCTGCAGGCGGTGTACCTGGCCAACGTGCTGGGCCACTGGAAGCGCGGCCTCGGCTTCGCTGCGCTGCTGACCGTGTTGTATGGCGCGCTGTATGGCCTGCTGGTGTCGGAGAACAACGCACTGCTGATGGGTTCGCTGCTGCTGTTCGTGATCCTGGCGCTGGCGATGTGGGTGACCCGCCGGGTGGACTGGTACGCGCTTGGCGCGGAACTGAAGTAAGGAGTACGCCATGAGCTGGCGCCAGGGATTGCGGCAACGGGCACGGCAGGGCATTCCGGCCCTGCTGGAAGTGGACGCACTGCTGCAGGCACATGGCGTGCTGGCGGCCTTGCCCGGGGCACGGATCGCCCCCGGCCTGGTCCGCTTCCAGCTGGCGGCGGTGACCTGCGAGGGATTGCAGGGCCAGGGACTGGCCTGGCTGCACGGCGCGCGGCAGGGACGCGGTGCGCTGGCCGGCAGGGTGCCGCGCTACCGGCCATGGAAGGCCGGGGCGGAGGCGCTGGCCGAGATCGGCATCGGCGGCCTGCCCGAGGACTGGCCTGCGCATGCGGCGGTGTACGGCTGCAGCAGCATCGACCGGCGGCACTGGTTGCTGCTGCTGCCGGAACGGGAGCAGTTGTGGCTGGGATGGAGTGGGTGATTCGGTTGTTCATCCACGCCTGGCGTGGATCTACTGTCGCTGTCCATGACCGATGGGACGGTATCGGCGCGCCCCTGCTGGCTAGACTCGATGGGTTGATGATCGAGCCGAAGGGCAGGGGTGCGATGTGTTGAAGTGGGGCATGCTGGCCGCAGCGCTGGCGATGGGTGGCAATGCAGGCGCGCAGCAGCGCGAGCCGGTGGACCTGGACATGGTCAGCTGCATCCGCCAGGAGGCCTTCCACCGTTCGCAGGTGATGGACACCTTCAGCTACCTCACCGAACGCATCGGCCCGCGACTGACCAACTCGCCGGCGATGGGCCGCGCCAATGCGTGGACCCGCGGCAAGTTCAACGAATGGAAGCTGGACAACGTCCACGACGAAGCCTTCGACGACTTCGGGCGCGGCTGGGAGTTCACCTCGGCCAGCGTGGAGATGCTGGGGGACCGTGTACAGCCGCTGCATGCACTGCCGAAGGCGTGGACGCCGGGCACCAAGGGACCGGTTGAAGGCGAACTGGTGCAGGTCGAGATCAAGAAGCCCGAGGACATCGAGAAGTACCGCGGCAAGCTGCGCGGCAAGATCCTGCTGCTGGGCGAGGCGCGCGAGTACAAGCGCGGCACCGAGGCGGATTCGCACCGCCACGACGCCACCTCGCTGGAGGGCCTGCAGGAGTTCACCCTGCCCAAGGACAAGGACGCCACCGCCGAGCGTGCGAAGCGGGTCAAGGAATACCAGGAACGCCAGCAGCTGGCGACCAAGGTCAATGCGTTCTTCGTGGAAGAAGGCGCGCTGGCCTCGATCAGCATCAGCAGCTGGGACAACGGCATCATCCGCGTTGCCGGTGGCGGCTCGCGCAAGGCCGGTGAATCGGTGGGCATCCCCGAACTGGCGATGATCAGCGAACACTTCAATCCGCTGGTGCGCGCGCTGGAGGCCAAGCAGACCGTGCGCCTGCGCGTGGATGTGGCTGCGCGCTTCACCGACGAGGCCGACCAGCCGGGTTACAACACGCTGGCCGAGATCCGCGGCAGCAGCAGGCCCGATGAAGTGGTGATGATCGGCGCGCACCTGGATTCCTGGCACAGTGGTACCGGTGCGGCCGACAACGCGGCCGGCGTGGCGGTGATGATGGAAGCGATGCGCATCCTCAAGGCCACCGGCGCCAAGCCCAGGCGCACCATCCGGGTGGCGCTGTGGAGCGGCGAGGAGCAGGGCCTGATCGGCTCGCAGGCCTATGTGGCCAAGCACTTCGGCCGTTTCCCGGAACCCACCGACCCGGCGCAGAAGGCGCTGCCGGCCTCGCTGCGCGAGCCGACCGGCGCGCTGCAGAAGACCCGCGACTACGGCAAGTTCCAGGTCTACTTCAACATGGACAACGGCTCGGGCCGCTTCCGTGGCATCTATGCACAGGAAAACCTGGCGGCGATGCCGATCTTCGAAGCCTGGCTGGCGCCGTTCCATGACGTCGGCGCCACCACCGTGGCCACCCGCAACACCGGCAGCACCGACCACATCAGCTTCGACCGCATCGGCCTGCCGGGCTTCCAGTTCATCCAGGACCGGCTGGACTACTTCACCAATGTCCACCACAGTCACCTGGACACCTGGGACCACGCCGAACCGGAAGACCTGAAGCAGGCCGCAGCCATCGTCGCCTCGTTCGCCTACAACGCCGCGATGCGCGAGCAGTCCTTCCCGCGCAAGGTAGAACCGTAAAAGGGGACGGAGGGGATTAAGTCGTTTCTCCCCTCCGTTTCCCGGTTGCAGGCCCAGCGGCTGGGCAATCGCGACTTAATCCCCTCCGTCCCCTTTTTCCGTAGGGGGCGGTGGGCTGGTAAAATCGGGGGATTCCCGTTCCTCGAGCCGTCCATGACCTGCCGCACCCGCTTCGCCCCCAGCCCCACCGGTTACCTGCACATCGGCGGTGCCCGCACCGCGCTGTACTGCTGGCTGGAGGCCCGCCACCGTGGCGGCGAGTTCGTGCTGCGCATCGAGGACACCGACCGTGAACGCAGCACCCAGGGCGCGATCGACGCGATCCTGGAGGCGATGGAGTGGCTGGGCCTGGACTATGACGAAGGCCCGATCTACCAGACCGACCGCGTCGCCCGTTACCTGGAAGTGGCCGAGCAGCTGGTGGCCGACGGCAAGGCGTACTACGCCTATGAGACCCGCGAAGAGCTGGACGCGATGCGCGAGGCCGCCATGGCCAGGCAGGAGAAGCCGCGCTACAACGGCGCTGCACGCGAACTGGGCCTGCCGCGCAAGGACGACCCGAACCGCGTCATCCGCTTCAAGAACCCGCTGGAAGGCACGGTGGTGTTCGACGACCTGATCAAGGGCCGCATCGAGATCGCCAACAGCGAGCTGGATGACATGGTCATCTTCCGCCCGGACGGCTACCCCACCTACAACTTCGCGGTGGTGGTGGACGACTGGGACATGGGCATCACCGAGGTCATCCGCGGCGACGACCACATCAACAACACCCCGCGCCAGATCAACCTGTACGAAGGCATCGGCGCGCCGGTGCCGAAGTTCGGCCACATGCCGATGATCCTCGACGAGCAGGGCGCCAAGCTGTCCAAGCGCACCGGCGCGGCCGACGTGATGCAGTACAAGGACGCCGGCTACCTGCCGGACGCGCTGCTGAGCTACCTGGCCCGCCTGGGCTGGTCGCACGGCGACCAGGAGCTGTTCAGCCGCCAGGAGCTGATCGACCTGTTCGACGTGAAGGACTGCAACTCCAAGGCCTCGCGCTTGGACATGGCCAAGCTGGGCTGGGTCAACCAGCACTTCCTGAAGACCGAGGACGTGGCCGCGATCGTGCCGCACCTGGTCTACCAGCTGCAGAAGCTGGGCCTGGACGTGGCCGCCGGCCCCGCCCCGGAGGACGTGGTGATCGCCCTGCGTGAACGCGTGCAGACCCTGAAGGAAATGGCCGAGAAGGCGGTGGTCTGGTACCAGCCGCTGACCGAGTACGACGAAGCGGCGGTGGCCAAGCACTTCAAGGCCGGTGCCGAAGTGGCGCTGGGCAAGGCCCGCGAGCTGCTGGCCGCCCTGCCGGAATGGACCGCCGAGTCGGTGGGCGTCGCCCTGCACGACGCGGCCGCAGCGTTGGAAATCGGCATGGGCAAGGTGGCCCAGCCGCTGCGCGTGGCCATCACCGGCACCCAGGTCAGTCCTGACATTTCCCATACCGTGTACCTGGCCGGCCGCGAGCAGGCCTTGAAACGCATTGATGTGGCCATCACCAAGGTAGCAACGGCCTGAGGCATCCTTGCCAGGCCCGAACCGGAGAACACGCATGCCCGCCAAGACCGCCACTGCCTGCACCGCCCCGCACCACCACGTCCACGACGCATCGGATTTCGTGGCGGTGGTCGAGCGCGTCTCGCGCGAACGCGGGCTGCGCCTGACCCCGATCCGCGCCAATGTGCTGAAGCTGATCGCCGAGGCCGGCAAGCCGGTCAAGGCCTACGAGCTGCTGGAATGGGTGCGTAACGGCAAGGGCGTGGGCGCTGATGCCCCGCCCACCGTGTACCGCGCGCTCGACTTCCTGATGGCCAATGGCTTCGTGCACAAGCTGGAGTCTGTGAATGCCTTCGTGGCCTGCCACCACCCCAGCAGCGCGGCGCACTCGGTGCCGTTCCTGATCTGCAACAGCTGCCACAGCGCGGTGGAACTGGAAGACCGCGAGATCGTCACCCAGCTGGAGAAGCGCGCCAAGGAGCTGGGCTTCCAGCCGCAGGCGCAGACCCTGGAAGTGCACGGCCTCTGCGCGCGCTGCGCGGGCTGAGTCGCGGCGCATACCCGGACTGAGCCGCACGCTCAGTCCCGGGCGGCGTGCTCTTTCAGACGCTTCAGGACGCTGCGCTGTGCGTCGACCAGTACAGGGTCGTCCACCCGCAACTGCTCGACCCAGGCGAGCGCTGGTACCGGGTCGGCATGGCGCACGAAATACAGTGCCTGCGCCAGGAAATGCACATTGGGCACCCTGGCGTCCCAGATGAGCTTGGCGATACGCAGCATCGACGCCTGCATGCCGGGTGTAACCTCAACGCCGGTCTTCCCTGAAAGCGCGGTATTGAGGCAGTAAAGCGCCTGGCAGGGCAGATCACGCGGTGTGCCCGCACGCGACCAGTCAGCGCGTTCGGCAAAGTCCAGCAGGATGGCAATGGCGGCGGGGCCACTCACATCGGCCAGTGTGCCGAGCGCGAACACTGCCAGCTGGGGGTCACCCAGCATATCGCGCAGACCTTCCACGCCCTGGCGTCCCCAGGCGGTGCAGGCCTTGGCCCAGCCGCCGAACGGTACGACCCGGCTACCATCGCCCAGCAGGCCATCATCCGGCCAACCGTGCAGTATCCGCAGCCGCTCAATCTCCTCGCCACCTTCGGCGCCGTGCTCCTGCACGAAGGCGATCAGATCTTCCGCTTCCAGCATGTCCTTGGCCGCCCGCCTGGCCAGTGTCGTGAATTTCATCGTCTTCCAGCAATCCTGATCCAGATCCGCAACGGTAGCGGATCAATGGGGTGAAGGCAGTCAGCAGCCTGCACCCTAGTCCATCGGCTTGGACCGGGTATCCACCCGCACGATCACCGACATGCCGGGCCGCAGCTGCGCGGCCAGCGTCTGGCCTTCATTGATCGATATCCGCACCGGCAGCCGCTGCACCACCTTGGTGAAGTTGCCGCTGGCATTGTCCGGGCGCAGCACGCTGAATTCCGAACCGGTGGCTGGCGCGATCTCCTGCACGCGGCCGCGCAGCACCTGGCCCTGGAACGCGTCCACCGAGAACGTGGCCGGCTGACCGATCGCCATGCCCCAGGTCTGGCCTTCCTTGTAGTTGGCCACCACCCATAGCGTGTCAGGCACCAGGAACAGCAGCTGCGAACCGGCGGCGACGTATTGGCCCACGCGCACGCTGGCTTCGCTGATCTGGCCGTCGCGCGGTGCGTGGATCACCGTGTTGGCCAGGTCGATGCGAGCCAGTTCCAGTTGTGCCTGTGCACTTTCCACCTGGGCCTCCAGGCTCTTGCGCGCCACCTGGGTCGACACCAGCGTTTCCTCGGCGATGCGGATCTGCGCCTGCGACTGCTGCACGCTGGCCTGTGCCGAGGCCTGGGTGGTGCGGAACTTGTCGCGGTCGTTGACCGACACCAGTTGCTGCGCAGCCAGTTCCTCGTAGCGTTTCAATTCATTGCGCGAACGCTGCAGCTCGGCCTGGCCGGCCGACAGCGTGGCGTGCGCCGAAGCGATCTGCGCACGGTTCTGCGCCTGCGACTGGTCCGAATTGGCCAGTGCCGCGCGTGCGCTGTCCAGTGTTGCCTGTGCCTGGGCGACACGCTGCGTGTAGATGCGGTCGTCGATGCGCAGCAGCGGCTCGCCCTCCCTCACGTGCTGGAAGTCCTTCACCAGCACTTCGGTCACGTAGCCGTTCACCTGTGGCGCCATCACTGTGATCTGCCCGCGCACATAGGCGTTGTCGGTCACCATCACGCTGCTGGTGAACGGCCACAGGTGCCAGGCGCGCAGGATCAGCGCAATGCCCAGCAAGGCCACCACCACCATCACCACCACGCTGCGCGCGCTGGGCTTGAGGTACTTCGGCGCGGCAGCCGGTGTCGCGGGCGTGGGCGCAGGCGCCGCATCGGTCGGCGGCGGTGGAGTGACGTTGTCGGCG
>NZ_JASJSQ010000113.1:0-14932 GCF_030236855.1 Stenotrophomonas maltophilia group sp. Smal13 | reverse complement strand
GCGCGACCGAGCCTCCATGGACGGATTCACGGCGTCCCCCGCAACCGGACCCACCCCGCCATCCCTCAGTAAACCCGCTGTTGCTCCGGCTGTTGCTGTCGCTCTGGCCCCTGCTGGTGCAGGGTGCCGCCCTGCCGAACTAAACTACCCGCCGTTGTCCCTGCAGGATTGCCCATGTTCGATACCTCGCCCCAGCTCGATTGCGCCGGCCGCATCCTGCGCCTCGACCGCGCCCGGGTCATGGGCATCGTCAACGTCACCCCGGACTCGTTCTCCGATGGCGGCGCGCACGACACCACCGAGGCCGCGGTCGCACATGGCCTGAAGCTGGTCGAGGAGGGCGCGGACCTGCTCGATATCGGCGGCGAATCCACCCGCCCGGGCGCCGCGCCGGTATCGGTCGAGGAAGAGCTGCGCCGGGTGCTTCCGGTGATCGAGCAGCTGGCCGCCCGTACGCAGGTTCCGATCAGTATCGATACCTTCAAGCCGGAGGTGATGCGTGCGGCCGTGGCCGCCGGCGCGGGCATGATCAATGACATCTTCGGCCTGCGCCAGGATGGGGCGCTGGACGCCGCCGCTGCAACCGGCGTGCCGGTGGTGCTGATGCACATGCAGGGCGAGCCGGGCCACATGCAGGCTGACCCACACTACGATGACGTGGTCGCCGAGGTGCACGGCTTCCTGGTGCAGCGCCTGTTCGCTGCAGAAATGGCCGGCATCGCGAAGAAGAACCTGCTGGTCGACCTCGGTTTCGGCTTCGGCAAGACCACGGCCCACAACATGACCCTGCTGGCGCGCTCGGAACGCTTCCTGGAACTGGGCGTGCCGATGCTGGCTGGCTTGTCGCGCAAGCGCAGCCTGGGGGAACTGACCGGCCGCGACACGCCGTCCGAGCGCGTGGCGGCTTCGGTAGCCGCGCACCTGATCGCGGTCCAGCGTGGCGCGCGCATCGTGCGCGTGCATGACGTGGCGGCCACCGTCGATGCGCTGAAGATCTGGCAGGCGGTGGAAGCCGTGCCGACGCCGCGTGCCGACGCCACGCCGACGATCCGCTGGCCGGACGAAGACTGATGGGCATCGACCGGCGGCCACTGGCGATCGCCGTGATGGGGCCGACCGCCAGTGGCAAGACCGCCACCGCGATCGCCCTGGCACAGCAGCTGGATGGCGAAATCGTCAGCGTCGATTCGGCGCTGGTGTACCGCCACCTGGATATCGGTTCGGCCAAGCCCGATGCGGCCGAGCGTGCGCAGGCGCCGCACCATCTGCTGGACCTGCGCGATCCCTGGCAGACCTACTCGGCAGCCGAATTCGCCGCCGATGCCGGCCGGGTCGTGGCCGACATCGTGGCACGCGGCAAGATGCCGATCCTGGCCGGTGGCACTGGCCTGTACTTCCGCGCCCTGTTGCAGGGCCTGTCGCCGATGCCCGAGGCCGATCCGGCGACGCGCGAAGCGCTCAGCGCCGAGGCGGCCGAGCGTGGCTGGGCGGCGCTGCACGCAGAGTTGGCCAAGGTCGACCCAGCAGCAGCGGCACGCATCCATGCCACCGACCCGCAGCGCATCCAGCGGGCGCTGGAGGTCTATCGCCTGACCGGCTCCCCCATCACTGAATGGCAGCGCCGGCCGGGCGTGGCGCCGTTGCCGGTGCGCACCCTCAAGCTGATCCTGGCGCCGCGTGACCGCGCGGTGCTGCACCAGCGCATCGAGGCGCGCTTCGACGCCATGCTTGCGCAGGGCTTCCTCGACGAGGTGCGGGCGTTGCGCGCGATGCCGGAAATGGCTGCCGTGGAGGCGCCGCTGGACCTGCCGGCAGTGCGCGCGGTCGGCTATCGGCAGGCCTGGGAATACCTGGACGGGGAGGGCGATGCCGCCCGCTTCCGTGACAAGGCGATCTTCGCCACCCGCCAGCTGGCCAAGCGCCAGCTGACCTGGCTGCGCGGCGAGCTTGATGCGCGCTGGTTCGACCCCCATATCGAGCACGAGCGCCTGGCCGGCGCGGTGTCGACCTTCGTCGCACGCTGAACCCCCGCCAGCCGTGTAACATCATCGGTCGGCGGGCGGCTCGGGGGCCGTGGCAACCGTCGGCAACCCAATAAGAACAATAATCAGGAGTGTGCAATGTCCAAGGGGCAATCGCTGCAGGATCCTTTCTTGAACGCACTGCGGCGCGAACGCGTGCCGGTTTCGGTGTACCTGGTGAACGGCATCAAGCTGCAGGGCACGATCGAGTCGTTCGACCAGTTCGTGGTCCTGCTGCGCAACACGGTCAGTCAGATGGTCTACAAGCACGCCATTTCCACGGTCGTTCCGGCACGCAACGTGAAGGTCGGTCCGGGCGGTGGTTACGTGCAGTCGGGTGAAGGTGGTCAGGCAGGTGATGAAGCAGACGAGTAATACCGGAGCGGTGAATGTTTGACCGCTCGAAAAAGGGCGAACACGCCCTGTTGATCCAGCCCCATTTCGGCAAGCTGGAAGACGATGTGCTTGAGGAGTTCGGTGATCTGGCCCGCTCGGCTGGGGCCAGCATCGCCGCGACGATCACCGCGCGCCTGGATCGCCCGAATCCGTCGACCCTGATCGGCAGCGGCAAGCTGGACGAGATCAAGGCCGCGGCTGATGCCAGCGGTGCCGACCTGATCCTGGTCAACCATGCGTTGAGCCCGGGCCAGGAGCGCAACCTGGAACGCTTCCTCGAGCGCCGGGTGATCGATCGTACCGGCCTGATCCTGGACATCTTTGCCCAGCGTGCGCACAGCCACGAAGGCAAGCTGCAGGTCGAACTGGCGCAGCTGCGTCACCTGGCCACACGGCTGGTGCGCGGCTGGACCCACCTGGAGCGCCAGCGCGGTGGTTCGATCGGCCTGCGTGGCCCGGGTGAAACCCAGCTGGAAACCGACCGCCGCCTGTTGCAGAAGCGGGTCGAGCAGCTGCAGAAGCGGCTGGAAAAGGTCGAGGTGCAGCGCACCCAGATGCGCCGTGCGCGCGTGCGCAGCGAGCTGCCGCGCGTGGCCCTGGTCGGCTACACCAACGCCGGCAAGTCGACCCTGTTCAATGCCATGACCGGCGCCGAGGCCTATGCCGCCGACCAGCTGTTTGCCACGCTGGACCCGACCGTGCGTCGCATCGCGGTGCCGGGCGGCAACGTGGTGCTGGCCGACACCGTCGGCTTCGTTCGCGATCTGCCGCATGACCTGGTCGCTGCGTTCCGCTCGACCCTGTCCGAGGCGCGCGAGGCCGATTTCCTGCTGCACGTGGTCGACGCCGCCGATCCGCACCGCGAGGAGCGCATCGCCCAGGTGGACGAGGTACTGACCGCGGTCGGTGCCGGTGACCTGCCGCAGTTGCTGGTGTTCAACAAGATCGACCGCATCGAAGGTGCCGACGTCCGCCACGATGGCCAGGACGGTATCCCGGATGAGTCGCGCCGGGAGCGGGTGTGGATTTCCGCGCGTGACGGGCAGGGCCTGGAGCTGCTGCAGGCGGTGCTGGGCAAGCGCCTGGGCCTGCAGCATGTCACCGGCGAACTGCGCCTGCCGCCGGATGCCGGCCGCCTGCGTGCGCGCCTGCACCAGCTGGAAGTGATCCGCAGCGAGCAGGCCGACGAAGACGGCTGGCTGCTGCAGGTCGACCTGCCGATTGCCGAAGCCGAAAAACTGGCTGCCAGTGCCGACGGCGCGCCGATCCGGGCGCTGCTGCCGGAGAAACTGCCGGAGTGGTGAGGTAGCGGCCCATGCCCGGTAGTGCCGGCCGCTGGCCGGCAGCGCAACCGTGCCGGAGGGGCGCGACATCCAGCTGTCATCTGCGGTACAACGTGCAGGTTCTTCACCCCACCGTCATGCCGATGTCCATTCCCACCGACGCTGAACTCAATGCCCAGTCCGCCGCGCTCGGGCAGCGCCTGCAGCAGGCTTCGCTGCAGCTGGTGACCGCTGAAAGCTGCAGTGGTGGCTGGATCGCCAAGTGCATGACCGATATCGCCGGTTCCTCGGCGTTCTTCGACTGCGGCATGGTGGTCTACAGCTACGAGGCCAAGCAGCGCCTGCTGGGCGTGCGTGCGCAGACCCTCGAGCAGTTCGGCGCGGTCAGCCGCGAAACCGTGCTGGAAATGGTGTCCGGTGCGCTGGTCAATTCCGGCGCCGGTATCGCCGTGGCGGTGACCGGCATCGCCGGTCCTGGTGGCGGCAGCCCGGACAAGCCTGTCGGCAGCGTCTGGATTGGCTGGAAGCGCCGCGGTGGCTATGCCCGTGCCGAGCTGTTCCAGTTCGATGGCGACCGCGAAGCCATCCGCCGGCAAACCGTGGCGGCGGCATTGCGCGGTATCGACGCCCAGCTGTGACATGCTGCTCCGGTAATCGTCCGGAGCACGCATGATGTGGGAAACGCTGGGCACGGTCCGTGACCTGGGCCGACTGCAGGAAATCGCCGTCGTCCTGATCCGCTATGGCTTCGGCGATGTGGTGCGGCGCATCGGCCTGGCCAGCACGCTGGAGCGGGCAGGGCGCCTGCTGCACTGGAACGAGGAGCGGCAGGAACTGTTGCGGATGACCGCGCCGGTGCGCGTGCGCAGCGCGATGCAGGATCTCGGCCCGACCTTCGTCAAGCTCGGCCAGGTGCTGGCGACGCGCGTCGACCTGCTGCCGCCGGAATGGATCGCCGAGCTCTCTGAACTGCAGAACGCAGTACCGGCGCTGCCGTACGCGGATATCCGCGAGCAGCTCGAGGCCGACCTAGGTGCATCGCCTTCAGAAGTGTTCGCCTTCCTCGATGAAACCCCGATGGCCGCCGCTTCGCTGGCGCAGGCCCACCGCGCGCGCCTGCATGACGGTCGCGAGGTGGTGCTGAAGGTGCGTCGCCCCGGCATCCGCGATGTGGTCGAGGCCGACCTGCGGCTGCTGGCCCGCCTGGCGGAGATCGTCGAGGCGCGCCTGCCGGACCTGCGCCGCTATCGCCCGGCCGAGGTGGTGCAGCAGTTCACCGTGTCGCTGCGTCGCGAGCTGGATTTTGCCGCCGAATGCCGCAATGCCGAGCGCATCGCGCGCAACTTCAAAGGCCGCGACGACATCCTGATTCCCGACGTGCACTGGCAGTGGACCTGCGAAAGCCTGAACGTGCAGGACTTCGTCGACGGCATTCCAGGGCGTGATCTGGCCGGCGTCGATGCGGCGGGGCTGGATCGGCGCGAACTGGCGCGGCGTGGTGCTGACATCGTGCTGAAGATGGTGCTGGAGGACGGCAGCTTCCACGCCGATCCGCATCCCGGCAACATCATCTACCTGCGTGACGGCCGCATCGGTGTGATCGATTTCGGCATGGTCGGTGCGCTGTCCGAAGTGCGTCGTTTTCAGGTCGCGCAGCTGCTGCACGGGCTGGTCGAGCAGGACCCGCAGGGCGTGGCCGACGTGCTGCTGGACTGGGTCGGCGGCGTGGAAGTGGACGAGAACCGGCTGCAGCACGACATCAGCCAGTTCGTCGACCAGTACCGTGGCGTGCCGCTGAAGGACCTGCGCATCGGTCTGATGCTGGGCGACATCACCCAGCTGCTGCGCAGCTACAGCCTGACCCTGCCGGCCGACCTGGCGCTGATGATCAAGGCGTTCCTGACCCTGGAAGGCATGGGGCGGCAGCTGGACCCTGATTTCGACATGGCCAGTGCCGCGCGCCCGTTCCTGGAACGGGTGGTGCTGCAGCGCTATGCGCCCAGGGCCCTGCTCAAGCGCGGCCGCCGCAGCTTGCTGGGCCTGGTCGACTTCGCCGGTGAACTGCCCCGCGACCTGCGCAAGCTGGTCCAGGCCGCCCGCCGTGGGCGCCTGCAGCTGAAGGTGGAAACCACGGCGCTGCAGGGCTTCGGCGAGCAGGTGAACCGTGCGGCGAACCGGCTGGTGATGGGCATCGTCACCGCCGCATTGATCATCGGCTCGTCGATCGTGATGCACAGCGTTGGCGGCGTCTCCAGCCGCTGGCTGCTGGCACTGGGCGTGTGCGGCTTCATCGGCGCCGGCTTCTGCGGCGTCTGGATCCTGTTTTCGATCTGGAGAAGCGGCAAGCACACATAGTGTGCTTGCCGCAGCGGTTCCCAACGGGAGCCGCGGAATCGCTGCGCGATTCCTGTAGAGCCGACCGCTGGTCGGCTGCTTCTGCTCTCGCCTTTGTCTCTGCCAGCCAGGCCAAGCCCGGCGACGATTACCAAGCACAGCTCGGCACCACAGATGCCGCCGTGTCGCCCCCGGCACTTGCAGTCCCGCTCGTTAGTAGTAATACTACTAATCATGGACCTGACCGACACCCAGCAGGCGATCCTGCAGTTGATCGCCGAGCGTATTGAGAGCGAAGGCGCGCCGCCGTCGCAGACTGAAATCGCACGTGCGTTCGGCTTCAAGGGCGTGCGCGCGGCCCAGTACCACCTGGAAGCCCTGGAGCAGGCCGGTGCGATCCGTCGCATCCCGGGCCAGGCCCGCGGCATCCGCCTGGTACAGGCGCCACCTGTCGAGAAGCTGGCCGAGCCGGGCCTGCCCGACAGCGTCCTGCGCCTGCCGGTGCTGGGCCGTGTCGCAGCCGGTCTGCCGATCGGTGCTGATATCGGCTCGGACGACTTCGTGGTGCTGGACCGGGTGTTCTTCTCGCCGGCACCGGATTACCTGTTGAAGGTGCAGGGTGATTCGATGATCGACGAGGGCATCTTCGACGGTGACCTGATCGGCGTGCACCGCACCCGCGATGCCCATTCCGGACAGATCGTGGTGGCCCGCATCGATGACGAGATCACCGTCAAGCTGCTGAAGATCGCCAAGGATCGTATCCGCCTGCTGCCGCGCAATCCCGACTACAAGCCGATCGAGGTGCTGCCTGACCAGGACTTCTCGATCGAGGGCCTCTATTGCGGCCTGTTGCGACCCAACCGTTGACCCGTTCCATAGCGCATTACCCCGCGGTCTTTTGTGGCGATTCTCTGGTTCCACTGAGGTTGGTACGGATGTCCGATAATTCTTTTCAGAGCGCCGGGCAGAATCTCAGCCTGTGCGATACGTCCGACTTAAAGTGAACCCATGGCAAAGAAGACCCCCAAAGACAGCACCTCCAACGACACGACCTCTGCAAGGACCAATCCGATGGACGAGAACAAGAAGCGCGCCCTCGCTGCAGCTCTGGGCCAGATCGAAAAGCAGTTCGGCAAGGGCTCGGTGATGCGCATGGGCGACCGCGTGGTCGAGCCCGTCGAAGCCATCCCGACCGGTTCGCTGATGCTCGACATCGCGCTGGGCATTGGCGGTCTGCCGAAGGGCCGTGTCGTTGAAATCTACGGGCCGGAATCCTCGGGCAAGACCACGCTGACCCTGCAGGCCATCGCCGAATGCCAGAAGATGGGCGGCACCGCGGCCTTCATCGACGCCGAGCACGCGCTGGACCCGATCTACGCCGCCAAGCTGGGCGTGAACGTGGACGACCTGCTGCTGTCGCAGCCGGATACCGGCGAGCAGGCGCTGGAAATCGCCGACATGCTCGTCCGTTCGGGTTCGGTGGACATCCTGGTGATCGACTCGGTCGCCGCGCTGACCCCGAAGGCCGAAATCGAAGGCGAGATGGGCGACCAGCTGCCGGGCCTGCAGGCCCGCCTGATGAGCCAGGCGCTGCGCAAGCTGACCGGCAACATCAAGCGCTCCAACACCCTGGTGGTCTTCATCAACCAGCTGCGCATGAAGATCGGCGTGATGATGCCGGGCCAGAGCCCGGAAACCACCACCGGCGGCAACGCGCTGAAGTTCTACGCCTCGGTGCGGTTGGACATCCGCCGTATCGGCGCGATCAAGAAGGGCGACGAGATCATCGGCAACCAGACCAAGATCAAGGTCGTCAAGAACAAGCTGGCGCCTCCGTTCAAGCAGGTCATCACCGAGATCCTGTACGGCGAAGGCATCAGCCGCGAGGGCGAGCTGATCGACATGGGTGTGGATGCCAAGCTGGTCGAGAAGGCCGGCGCCTGGTACAGCTACGGTGAAGAGCGTATCGGCCAGGGCAAGGACAACGCCCGTGGCTACCTGCGCGACAACCCGACGGTCGCTGCCAAGCTTGAAGCCGAGCTGCGCGAGAAGTTCCAGCCGACCGAAGCCAGCCGTGAGGAAGGCGACGACGAAGGCGACGACGAATAAGGCTTGCTGTGGGGCAGGGCGGCGCCGTCAGTGACGTCGCCCTGTCCCGCAGGTTCGAATCGCCCAGGGATGGGCTGGGCGCCACGGATGGCGCCACCCTTGGAGCACCGATGTCCGACGCCGACGACATTCCCACCGGCCGCAAACGCCGGCCGCGCGAGCAGACGCCCGTGCAACGAGCGCTGGGCCTGCTGGTCCGCCGCGAGCACTCGCGCAAGGAGCTCACCCGCAAGCTGACCGCACGTGGCATCGAAGATGAAGCCGCGCAGGCGGCTGTCGCCAAGCTGACCGAAGCCGGCTGGCAGGACGACACCCGTTTCGCCGAGAACCTGGTGCGGATGCGCGCCAACACCGGTTATGGGCCGATCCATGTCCGCGCCGAGCTGGGCACTCACGGCCTGGACAGTGCCGCGATTGCCGCGGCGATGGACAGCTACGAAGGCGACTGGCAGGAAAATGCCCGTGATCTGGTCCGCCGACGCTTTGGCGAGGCCGGTCCGCAGGACCTGACGCAGCGGCGCAAGGCCGCCGATCTGCTGGCCCGACGGGGCTTCGACGGCGACAGCATCCGCCGTGCGACCCGCTACGACCCGGATGACTGAGACTGGCGGCGCCGGGCCTGATACCCTTTAGGTTTTCGGCGGTCCCTCGCGACCCTGGCCAACGCGGCCGGTGGTCCGGGCCCGCCGGCCCGCAGACTGCCAGCCCTCAATGAACGCATCCGCCAAATTCACGACTTCCCAGATCCGCAGCGACTTCCTTGAATTCTTCAAGGGCAAAGGCCACACCATCGTGCCGTCGGCGCCGCTGGTGCCGGGCAATGATCCGACCCTGCTGTTCACCAACTCCGGCATGGTGCAGTTCAAGGACGTGTTCCTTGGCGCGGAGAAGCGCAGCTACGTGCGCGCGGCCGATGTCCAGCGCTGCCTGCGCGCCGGCGGCAAGCACAACGACCTTGACCAGGTCGGCTACACCGCACGCCACCACACCTTCTTCGAAATGCTGGGCAACTGGTCGTTCGGCGACTACTTCAAGAAGGATGCGATCGCCTGGGCCTGGGAACTGCTGACCCAGGTCTGGAAGCTGCCGGCCGAGCGCCTGCTGGTCACCGTCTACCAGACCGATGACGAAGCGTACGCACTGTGGCGCGACATGGTCGGCGTGCCGGAAGAGCGCATCGTGCGCATTGGCGACAACAAGGGCGCACCGTTCGCTTCGGACAACTTCTGGCAGATGGCCGACACCGGTCCGTGCGGCCCGTGCACCGAGATCTTCTACGACCACGGCGACCATATCGCCGGCGGCCCCCCGGGCTCCCCGGATGAGGACGGCGACCGCTTCATCGAAATCTGGAACCTGGTGTTCATGCAGTTTGACCGCCAGCCCGACGGCACCCTGGTGCCGCTGCCGGCACCGTGCGTGGATACCGGCATGGGCCTGGAGCGCCTGGCGGCGATCCTGCAGCACGTGCACACCAACTACGAGATCGATCTGTTCCAGGCCCTGATCCGCAAGGCATCCGAGCTGACCGGCACCGCCGACCTGGAAAACAAGTCGTTGCGCGTGATCGCCGATCACATCCGCGCCTGCTCGTTCCTGATCGTCGACGGCGTGCTGCCGTCCAACGAAGGCCGCGGCTACGTGCTGCGCCGTATCATCCGCCGCGCCCTGCGCCACGGCTGGATGCTGGGCGTGCGCCAGCCGTTCTTCAGCAAGCTGGTGCCGACCCTGGTCGAGCAGATGGGCGAGGCCTATCCGGAACTGCCGGCGGCGGTGGACACCGTCACCCGTGCGCTGCAGGCCGAGGAAGAGCGTTTCGCCGAAACCCTCGATGCCGGCATGAAGATCTTCGAGGACGTGGCCGGCAAGGCCAGCAATGGTGTGATCCCGGGTGTTGACGCGTTCCGCCTGTACGACACCTATGGCTTCCCGCTCGACCTGACCCAGGACATCGCCCGCGAGCGCGACCTGACCGTCGACATTGCCGGCTTCGACGCCGCGATGGAGCAGCAGCGCGAGACTGCGCGCGCGGCCGGCAAATTCGGTGGCGGCGTGACGCTGCCGGCCGAGCTGGTGGCGACCCTCAGCCCGACCGCGTTCCTGGGGTATGACCGCCTGCAGGCCGACGGCCTGACCGTGCTGGCCCTGCTCAAGGACGGTCGTCCGGTGCAGTCGGCCGATGCCGGTGATGCGGTCATCGTGATCACCAACCAGACCCCGTTCTACGCCGAGTCCGGCGGCCAGGTCGGCGACACCGGCGTGCTCACCGGCAACGGCGTGCGCCTGGTGGTGGAAGACACTCAGAAGTTCGCCGGCCAGTTCCATGGCCACGTCGGCACCCTGTCCGAAGGCGGCCTGAAGGTCGGTGATGTGCTGTCCGGCCAGGTCGATGGCGAGCGCCGTGGCGCCACCATCCTCAACCACTCCGCCACCCACCTGCTGCACGCCGCCCTGCGCGAAGTGCTGGGCACCCACGTGCAGCAGAAGGGCTCGCTGGTGGCGCCGGACCGCCTGCGCTTCGACTTCTCGCACTTCCAGCCGATCAGCGCGGAAGAGCTGGCCGTGATCGAGCGCAAGGTCAATCAGCAGGTGCGTGCCAACAATGCAGCCGAAGTGCACAACATGGGCATGCAGGAAGCGCTGGACTTCGGCGCGATGGCCCTGTTCGGCGAGAAGTACGGTGAGCACGTGCGCGTGCTGAAGATGGGTGACTACTCCACCGAGCTGTGCGGTGGCACCCACGTCAACCGTACCGGCGACATCGGCCTGTTCAAGATCACCTCCGAGGGCGGTGTCTCCGCTGGCGTGCGCCGCATCGAGGCGGTCACCGGCCAGGGCGCCCTGGATTACGTGGACGCCGAAGAGGCCCGCCTGGCCGAGGCCGCCGACCTGCTTGGCGGCAGCGCTGCCGACGTCGTCGAGAAGATCCGCGCCCTTGGCCAGCGCCAGAAGCAGCTGGAACGCGAGCTGGAGTCCGTGAAGGCCAAGGTTGCCGCTGGCGCCACCGCCGACCTGTCCGGCCAGGCCGTCGAGGTTGCCGGTGTGAAGGTGCTGGCGGCGCGCCTGGAAGGCTTCGACGCCAAGGCCCTGCGTGACGCCATGGACCGCCTGAAGCAGCAGCTGGGCGATGCGGTGATCGTGCTGGCCGGCGCCCAGGACGGCAAGGCCGCCCTGGTCGCGGGTGTGAACGGCAGCGCAATGGGCAAGGTCAAGGCCGGGGAACTGTTGTCCCATATCGCCGGTCAGATCGGGGGCAAGGGCGGCGGACGCCCGGACCTCGCCCAGGGTGGTGGCGAGGACGGGCCCGCCCTTGCCACTGCGCTGGCTGCAGTCGTCGAATGGGTCAGCCCCCGCCTGTGATGAACCTGGCCGTCCCCCTCCTTGTAGGAGCGGGACGGCTGACGGTACCATTGCGAATCTTTTCCCTTTGTCGTGGTAGCGCTTCTTGACGGAGCGTCAAGCCGGTGGGGGATACCCTTCCACACGGTTCCATGGAGACTTACAAAAATGTTGATCCTGACTCGCCGCGTCGGCGAAACCCTGATGATCGGTGACTCGGTGAGCGTCACCGTGCTTGGCGTCAAGGGTAACCAGGTGCGTATCGGCATCACCGCGCCGAAGGACGTCGCTGTGCATCGCGAAGAGATCTATCAGCGCATCCAGCGCGGTGACGAAGCCGGTGGCGCCGGTAGCGAAAATTCTGCCGAATAACGCTTTACCTTCGCACTCGATTAACGTTATGATTCACGCCCCGCTGAGGTGCAACGCACCAGACGCGGAGAAAACCCCGGAGTGATGCCCGAGTGGCCGAAGGGGCTCCCCTGCTAAGGGAGTATAGGGTCAAAAGCTCTATCGAGGGTTCGAATCCCTCTCACTCCGCCAGATACAAAGAAGCGCCTGCAGATCCTCGATCTGCAGGCGTTTTTCTTTATCCGACACTCGAAAGTACAGCCGGCGTGGAGCTGACTATCCTGGCTGATCGGTGCGGATGGCAGGCGTTGGCATGGGCGCGGGCGTCGCCGCTGGTGCCGGAGCGGGCGCACCGGGCAGCTGTGGCGGTTCAAGATAGCGAGGTGGGGTTTCCCGCCACAGCAAGGCAAGCGTGCAGTCGTTGGCACGTTCCCTGCACATTCTTTCGGCCTTCCGCTGCGCGGCGTCCGCGGTCTTCTCACCCAGTGCAAAGCCCAACGCAATCGTGCCGGTCGCTATGGCCGAATAGCCTTCGCTGCTGGTGCTGGCGGACTGACCGCAATTGCGCGATCGCGCTGCGCAGTAGTGCAGCGACTGCTGCATCGCAGTGGTGAGGGAAGATTGGTTCATCGAATAGCCGTAGCGGCCATCCTTGTCGTAGGTGATCGCAGACGCAGCACTTGCGCCTGATGAAACGGACAACAACAGTGCCAGTGAAACCGCATGCTTCCAGTTCATCACGCTCTCCTTCTCTGCCGATGGTGAATCAACCGGGGAGCGTGGTGCAACCACGCAGGGGGTGCGATGGACGACGCCTGCAGGCCGTCTGCCTGCAGGCGTGTACCGATGCATCCGGTTGTCAGAGCTTCACCGTCACACCCACCTGGAAACCACGCCCCGGCAGCGGCGCAATGTATTTCAGCGGCGAGTTGTGCGGTCGCGCTTCCTCATTGAGCAGGTTGCTGCCGTTGACGAACACCTCCATGCCGGCGATGTAGCTGTTGCGTACCGGCAGTTCGCGGCTGACCTGCAGGTCGACCAGGTTGAACGCATCCAGCGGCACCTCCTCGCTGACGTTGCGGCCGAGGTACTTCTGCCTGTCGTAGTAGGTGCTGGACAACTGCGCCTTCCAGCCCTCGCGCTGCCACTGCAGGTTGGCGCCGTAGCGGTTGGTCGGCATGTTCGGCAGGTACTCACCGTCATTGTGGGCACGCAGCGAATCGGGGCGGTCGGCCTTGTTCTTCACCAGGTCGGCGAAGGCGGACACATTCAACGTGCCGAAGCGGCCCAGGTCCAATGCCTGCGAAGCATCGATCTCGAAGCCCTTCACCGTGGTGTCGGTCTGCTTCCAGTACTTCAGTGGCAGGCGGTTGGCGGTCTGCAGGCCGGAGTAGCCGAGGTAGAGATAATTCTCGTACTTCATCCGGTATGCGGTGGCGGAGAGCTCGAAACCGCCGAGATGGAACAGGCCGGTCAGTTCCAGGTTCTTCGCGCGTTCCGGTTCCAGATTCTGGTTGCCTTCTTCCTGGGTCATCACCGAGTAGTGTGCGTTGCTGGCATACAGCTCGTTGATCTCCGGGGCACGTTGCGAAGACGAGTAGCGCACCTTGGCCGCGAACATCGTCCCCAGCTCGACATACGAACCCAGGCTGTAGCTGTTGAGCCGGTAGTCGCGGTCCTGCAGTTTGGTGTTGGCGGCATTGCGCGCGGTCTTGAAGCGGCTGGGCTGCAATTCGTGATCCACACGCTCGTGGCGCATGCCTGCATCGAAGGTGGCCCAGCCGAAGTCCAGCGTCTCCTTCAGGAACACCGCATTGCTGCGCGTGTCCACGTCCGGCAGGTAGCGCTGCGAGCCGCTGCCGGTGACATCACGCGACTGATGGCTGAAACCGAGCAGGCCGCTGAGCGGGCCGATGCGTTGATGGCTGAGCAGCAGCTCGGCCTGGGTGCTCTCGAAATCGTAGTCGTTGGCCTTGGTGGCGCCCAGCCGCTCGCCTGAGGTGTTGTCCAGCTTGGAAACACGGAGTTCCGCGCGCTCGAACCACGGCAGTGGATCACGCAGCAGGGCTTCCAGTGCGTAGCGCTGCTGCTTGATCACCACGCCCACCGGCAGGCCGTCGGCGTAGTTGGAGCCGAACGACAGGTTCTGCATCGAAAAGCCCGGCACGCCGTACTCGCTGTCCTTGGCATCAATGCTGACACCGACGTAACCGCGGTCGAAGAACAGCGTCGAACCGAAGGCCACCTGCGAATTGCGTGCATAGCTGTTGCCCAGCCGGTGGTGGTAATCGGGAGTCACATCGTTGTTGATCTGCTTCTGCACGTATGAAGGCGTGCCTGCGACGTAGGCCGGGTTGACCGGATTGACGTAGGTGCGGCGCTGCCAGACCGAGATCGGATTGTTGGTGTAGAACGAGAAATCACCATCGGCCCAGTCCGGGTTCTCGGTCATGAACTGGTCGATGTATGGCTGCGAGGCCTTGTTGTAGAACTGCTGGACGCGCGCCTCTTTCTGGCAGGCGTCGGCCAGTGCCGAGTTGACGCCCCCGCCGGCTGGGAACAGTCCGGTGTTGCAGACGCTGGCCTTGCTGTTGCCGGCGATGTCGTAGTGCGAGATACGCTGTCGCGACACCTGCAGGTTGGTGGAGATGTTGCGCTGGTTGTTGAAGTTCATGCGGAAGCCCTGCGCGTCGGCCGCGTTGAAGCCCTTGCGCAGGACCAGTTCCATCGACTGGTCCTTGTCTTCCATGCTGCGCGAGATCAGGCCCGAGTCGATCTCCACGCTGCCACCGATCGCATTGCCGCCATAGCGCACGGTGTCGGAGGACTTGTTGACGGTGACGCTGCGCACGAACAGCGGATCGAACGGGATGTTGATGTCACCGCTGATCGCGTTCATGCCCAGGATGGACTGGCCGTCCTGCAGGATCTGCACGCGGTTGCCGCTGAGGCTGCGGATGACCGGAGCGCCCGCGTTTGGCCCGAAGGCGCTGCTCTGCACACCGGAGACGTGTTCGAGCAGGCCGCCGAGGGTGCGGTTCTGCGCCTGCGGATTGTCGACGGTGACCCGGCTGTCGATGCGCGAAGGCTGGGTGG